>JAAXQI010000096.1:6977-10005 GCA_012974315.1 Desulfobacterales bacterium
TAATATGATAGGCCAACAGGCGGCGGGCGTCGTTTTCAAGAACAGCATAGACAACACCATAAAGGGCCATGAAGACGCCAAGGGGTATCAGGATATCGAGTCCAGCCAGGCCACGGGCCAGGGCATAGACTGCTGTCTTCGTGGTGAAGGCACACATGAAAACCGCGCCGGAAACAGTTGCCTCGCCGTAAGCATCAGGCAGCCAGGCATGGAACGGAGGTACGGCAGCGTTTAAGATAAAGCCCACCATGATGAGGTAGGTGTAGAGAGTCGGATGATCAACATCCATCAAATTGAAGTCCAGGGCCCCGGTCGCTTTGTAACGCAGGACAAATCCTGCCAGCAGGATGAGGCCACCCGCAGTATGAACCAAGAGGTACCTGAAACCACATGGCAGAGATTGCTTGCGTCTGCGGAACCAGACCAAAAAGACAGAAGAGAAGGCCATAAGTTCCCAGAAGAGGAACAGGGTAATAAAATCGGCACAGAAAATAACTCCGAGGGAGCCACCCACATACAGCCAGGCAGCCATGTGCTCTTTTGGATCCTCTACGTGCAGACCATAAACGGTTCCGATGATGCACATGAGCGTCATGATATAGCCAAAGATCTTGCTTAAGGCATCCACCCTGCCAAAGGTCAACTCCCAGTCCATAAAAGGAACAACACCGTAGGTTCCGTTTTGCATATACAAAACGCTAAGAAAGGCCAAGGCCGGCACAATAACGAGATAAGGTCTCTTTAAAGGACCCCTGAAAAACGGTAACAGCAGTGCACCGACAATCAATATAAATGCTGGATGCAGAAAATCAGTTGTCATAATAATCCTCAGGGGACATAATTCGGAAATTCCCACCGAACCATTTTAAATGACCAATCCACTTGGAAAGAATGATGATAATAACACAGGCACCAAAACCAAAAAGCGTCCAAAAACCAGGTAACCGTTCAATAGCCAGATGGGCGTGATGTTTATCGACAAACGAGACATCATAGATCACCAACAGGCCCAGAACGACATAACAGAGTCGAATGACCGTCTTCAGTCTATCCCGCAGATAATCAATTAGTTTTACAATCATCTTTTCACCACATTACGTATCATTTATTTACTCAAGTCAAACCTGTCTCAATGGCCAGCCGGTGGTGTGCCTCTGGTACTCCATGGGTATTAACCGACGGGATGAATTTAGGTGCACCTGCCGGGTTGTATTGCGGCATGGCAACAGCCACATTATCAGGTGTCACCCTATCAACAAATTTCATCATGAATCCCGGAAATATTCCGATAACGATTGAAATAATAGCTGCTATCATGATCGGTATGACCATGGCCAGAGGAGCTTCCTTTATACCCTCATATTTTTCCCCTGGAGGCCGTTTGCCAAAAAATGCTTTATAAGTAACAGGAGCAAAATAGGCAACATTCAGCAGGGTGCTGGCCAGAAGAACCAGAAGAATCCCAACATAATGGGACTCCATTTCCATGGTGCCCACCAGCAGCTTCCACTTGGTGACAAAACCTGCCACCGGTGGAGCGCCTATCATGGAGAGCGAGGCAATACCAAAGGCGGCAAAGGTAAAGGGCATGGTGCGACCCAGACCGCCCATCTCGGAAATATTTTTCTTGTGGGCAGCAACATAGATAGCACCGGCACAGAAAAAGAGTGTAATTTTAGAAAAGGCATGATTGGCAATGTGAATCAGCCCACCTTCAATTGCTGTTGGAGTAAGAAGCGCCACGCCGAGGATGATGTAAGAAAGCTGGCTCACCGTGGAATAGGCCAGCCTGGCCTTGAGATTGTCCTTGGAAAGTGCAATGATCGAGGCCATGAGAATGGTGAATGAAACAAAATACGCAGTGGGAATGCCCAGGTTCAGGGCACTCATGGTGTCAACTCCGAACACGTAGAGCATAACCCGGGTGGTTGAGAAAACACCGACCTTAACAACTGCAACCGCATGGAGCAGCGCACTGACCGGTGTCGGGGCAACCATGGCGCCTGGCAGCCAGTGATGGAACGGCATGATACCATTCTTGGCAAATCCAAAAATGCAGCAGATATACAGTATGGTTACCAGGGTGGAGTTAGCGTCTGGAGGCAAAATACCAGTGCTTATGTTCGTTGCAAAATCAAGGTTGCCGGTCAGAACATAGATAAGAATCATGGCCGGCAATACAAATCCCTTTGCAGTTGTGGTCAGGTAAATAATATACTTCCTGGCCCCGGCATACCCTTCTTTATCCTGGTGATGAGCGACCAGTGGGTAGGTGCAGACACTGACGATCTCATAAAAGAGATACAGGGTAAAAAGGTTGTCAGAAAAAGCCACACCAATAGCCCCGAAGAGTGACAGGGCAAAACAGGTATTAAACCTGGTCTGGGCATGCTCCTTCAATCCACGCATGTAGCCCATGGAATAGAACACTGCAATAATCCACAAAAATGAGGCGGCCAGAGCAAAGATCATGGAAAAGGCATCGACCCGAAATGTCAAACTTAAGCCGGGGAGGATATCAAAAACGGTGCACTTCAACATTTTGCCTGCCAGAACATCCGGTACCATTGATGCGATGATCACAAACATGATCACTGCAGCAACGGTTGACAGGCTTTCCCGAAAATTGGGTTTGCGACCCGCCATGCTAACCAGGATCGCGCCGATCAGAGCGGTTAAAACGGCATATAATGGTTTACAAGAAGCAACAATTTCCATGACCAGTTTCCCTTCTCCTCAACCTATCCATTTAATTCCGCAATATCATCAACATCGATGGTACGGAAGTTTCTATAAACAGCAATTATAATGCTGAGGGCAATTGCAGCCTCTGCTGCGGCAATACCCATGATAAACAGGGTAAATATCTGACCCACTGTAGGGTCCGGGGCCAGAAACCTGTTAAAGGCCATAAAGTTGAGCGATGCGCCTGCCAGAATAAGTTCCCCTGCGATCAACATGCCGATCAGGGTGCGGCGGTGTACCAGACCATAAAACCCTATACCGAATCTGTCTCTTATACACATCT
>JAAXQI010000097.1 GCA_012974315.1 Desulfobacterales bacterium
CTTTGCCGACCTCTTCCAAAGAACCATCATTAATTCGCTCGGGTGCGGAGATCCACGCTGTTTTACCTGCCAGGCTTGACAACCCCCAGAAAAGCATAATGCCGAGAGCAAAACTCAAAGGTCCTGTAAAAATACTGCCCTTACCCACCTCAATTTCAGGTTTTGGGTCAGCCAGCATAACTGCAAAAACAATGGTTACACAAACAGCACCCACATAGATCAACATCTCCATCAGGGCCACAAAGGGACTGTTCAAGTAATAATAAAGACCGGAAACACCAATAAAACAAATGGCAAGCCCGGTGACAGCCCTGATTAAACGTTCTGAATGGGTGGCAATAACTGCACCCAGCACCGTTGTCATCACGATGACGAGAAATACCAGACTTGAGAGTCCTTCAGCTGAAAACAGAGGCACCATCAACTTTTTTCCTTTAAGCGTTTAATAAGATCAAAAATAAAATCTTCTTTTCTCGGGCTGGCGAGATTGTAATCCTTTGAAAATGTAATTGCCCCGAACTTGCAGCTTTCGACACACTGACCACAAAGACTGCATGTGGTAAAATTAAGGATATACTCGGTCACGACCTTGCCCTTGACACCCTCCCGCTTTTCACCTTTAACAGTGATACATCCAGAGGGACACCCCTTCTCGCACATACCGCAGGCGATACATTTCGGTTCACCGGTCTCCTCGTTCCCTATCAGTTCGATATGGCCGCGGAACCTGGGTGTCATCTCCACATGCTCGTGGGGATACTGCATGGTAACCACCGGCTCAAAGAAATATTTAGCGGTAATCCCCAGCCCGATAAAGAGACTTTTGGTACCGCTTATCAATTCTTCAAAATAACCACTCATAGTCTATAAACCTTTCATTTACAGCCAGGGAAAAATCTTTATCTGCAAAGCCGTCAGTATCAGGTTAAACAACGAAATTGGGATCAACACTTTCCAGGAAAGGTTGAGCAACTGATAAAACTGGGTACGCGGGTAAGTCCAGCGGATCCAGATAACAATAAAAATCAGGGCATAGAGTTTAATGAGGAACCAGAACAAGCCCCAGAAAACTCCAAGGAAACCTTCCGGACTAAAAGGAATAGGTGACTGCCATCCCCCCAGGAAAAGAATAACCGCTAAAGCGGCGCCAATTACGATATTGGCATATTCGCCCATGAAGAAGACGCCAAATCCCATACCCGGATATTCGGTATAGACGCCGGCAATCAATTCACTCTCAGCCTCTGCCATATCAAAGGGAGCCCGGTTTGTCTCTGCAAGAGAGCAGACAAAAAAGATCAAAAAGGAAACAGGCATCAGCAGGCTGATATCAAGACGGAAGATGTGCCAGTGGAAAAACCAGCCAGCCTGTGACCTGACAATTTCATTGAGATTCATGGTATTGGTCACCATGACCATAGTGATCACGGTGATCAACATGGGAATCTCATAGGCCACATTCTGGGAAACAGTTCGAGCGGCGGCAATAACAGCATATTTATTGGCAGAACCCCAGGCACCCAGCAAAAGGCCAAGCACGTTGACTGAAGCAAAGGCAAAGATCATCAACAGGCCTAAGTTGATCTCAGCAGCAACAAAAGTTTCACTGAATGGAATTACGCAAAAGCTCATGATGGCAGGCACCATGACCATCAGGGGTGCGACCATGAAAAGAATCGGATCAGCCCCTTTTGGTAGAAAAAGCTGCTTGGTCATGAGTTTGATGCCGTCAGCAATTGGCTGCAGAAGACCATACGGGCCAACCTCTTTCGGGCCGATACGTCGCTGGACATGCGCGGCACCCTTTCTCTCACACCAGACAAGGTACGCGGCATTCAATCCGGCAAAGGCCATGGCGAAAATAACAAAAAGGATCACTCTGAACGGTTCAGGCATTGTTATCTTTTACGTCCTTTTCATTGAGGTTTATCTTATGCAGTTTACTTCTGCCTTATGCAGCATGAACAAAAAAATTACCTGTCTATCTCCGGTATCACCAGGTCAAGGCTTCCCATCAGTGCAAGGGCATCGGGGAGAAGCATGCCTCGGCTGGCCTCATCAAAAAGACTCAGGTTGGAGTAAGTAGGCGAACGCAATTTCAACCGGTAGGCTGTATTGGTACCATCACTGACAAGGCGGACACCAAAAGAGCCGCGGGCCGCTTCCACTGCATAGTAGTAATCACCTTTCTCAGGTTTAACCAACTTGACGGCTTTTTTCGGCTTTATCTCTCCCTCCGGCAGCTTATCCAGTGCCTGCTCTATGATCCGCATGGACTGCTCAATCTCGTCCATTCGTACCATATAGCGAGCCATGGAATCTCCCTCTTCATAAACCGGAACATCAAAATCAAATTCAGGATATACCGAATAGGGTTCGTCCTTACGCACGTCAAAATTAATTCCAGATCCCCTGGCAACAGGACCGGTGGCGCCATAGCGCCGTGCCATATCCTTGGAGATGGGGCCGATGTCCTTCAGACGCTTGATGAGAATTATGTTTTTTGTGACCAGGGCGTCATACATGGGCATTCTTTTCCGCAACCGCTTGATAAGCTCCCTGGTACCGGTGATAAAAGAATCATCAATATCGTTATAGACTCCGCCAAAACGGAAATAACAGTATGTCAGCCTGGATCCGGTAACAGATTCCAGCAAATCAAGTATCTGTTCACGATCATCAAAGGCATAAAGCAGCGGTGTAAATCCGCCAAGATCAAGCACGAAGGCACCAAACCACAGGAGGTGACTGGAAATCCTATTCAACTCGACGGTGATCACCCGCAGGTACTCGGCCCGTTCCGGAACTTCAATACCTGCTGCCCGTTCCACGGCTGCAACATATCCATGATTATAGGACAGGGCCGAGAGGTAATCCATTCTGCCGCAATTGGGCAAAAACTTGACCCAGGTACGATTCTCACCCATTTTTTCATGCATCCGGTGGATATAGCCTAAAACCGGTTCTGCTTTAACAATATACTCGCCATCCATCTCCAGTTTGACCCGCAGGACGCCGTGGGTTGCCGGATGCTGCGGTCCCAGATTAAGAATAAAGGTTTCCTGATTCAGATCTTGTTGCAGTAATCCGTTCATGCCTTGAAATCCTTCAGCAGTGGATGAAAATCAGCATCTTCCGGCAAAAGCAGCGGTTCAAGATTGGGATGGCCGGTAAATTTAATGCCGAAAAAATCGTGTGTTTCTCGTTCGTGCCAATTGGCGCCCTGGTAGATATGGGAAATGGTCGGTATTGCAGGATTGTTTCGATCTGTTCTGGTTCGAATTACTACCCTGCAGAGTTCATCAAAATGGTTAAAATCATAGACTGCTTCCAGTTGCTGATCATCAATCCAGTCAACACCTGTAATGGATTCAATAAAGAAGTTCTCCCGGTTAAGAATCTCAACAGCGGTTACAACCTTATCCGGATCCAGTTCAACATCAAGATGATAGCCTTTAGCCTGGTAATCTGTTTCTTTGGGACCTGGTGGAGTTGCTGGTTCCTCGGCTTCTTCCGGCTTTGACTCTTCCTGTTCAGCAGCGGCAGCAGCGGGCTCTTCAACAGCAGCCTCAGCGGCAACAGTTTCAATCTCTGCCGCTTCAGGAGCTTCTTGAGTTTCCTGAATATCATCGTACAGGCTGTCTAAAGCCTCTTTTATCCTTGCCAAAAGCATTTTATTTGGCCTCCACCCGTGGCCATCTCCGGAAACCGGTGACCTTTTCTTCAAGTTCCAAAATACCTTCAATCAACGCCTCTGGCCTGGGAGGGCATCCGGGAATGTAAATATCAACAGGCAGAAACTTATCAGCACCCTCAACAATGCCGTACTGGCCTTCAAAAGCAAAGGGACCGCCGGAAATAGCACAATTCCCCATGGCAATAACCCACTTGGGTTCCGGCATCTGGTCATAAAGGGTTTTCACTGCCGGCTCCATCTTCTTGGAAATCGTGCCAGCAACAATCATGACGTCACATTGCCGGGGAGATGGCCTGAATACTTCTGCCCCGAAGCGGGCCAGATCAAAACGCGCCGCTCCGGTGGCCATCATTTCAATAGCACAACAAGCAAGGCCAAAGGTCATCGGCCACAGTGAATTGGCCCGACCTAAAGACAGTATCTTGTCAAGGTTGGCAAAATGAATTATCGGGGGTTGTATATCTTGCGTTCCCACTTAAACACTCCCTTTTTCCATGCATAGACTAATGCCAGCGATAAGATGCAGACAAAAATTAAAATCTCAACAAAGTCACGAATTCCAGGCACGGTGTCATAAGCCAGCGCTACTGGAAACAAGAACAAAACATCGACATCGAAGGCAAGAAACATCAAGGCATAGAGATAGTAAACAATGCCGAACCTGATCCAGGCGTCGCCAATTGGCTCTACACCACATTCGATAGCCTGTTGGGTTTTGTTGGAAATATTTCGGGTTCCGCGGGGTGAAAAAATGTGAGCGACAATGAATGGCCCAACGGCCATAAGAAGACCGCCAAGAAAAAAGGCGGCCACATAAAGATGATCTAAGATTGGTTGTTGTGCCACGTAAAAGCTCCTTTAGTAAAGGTAGCAAAATGTACACGTCCGCTTAGCGGCATTTTTCTAATTCAATCACTATCCCTTGTCAAGGAAAACTGAGGCAAGATTCATAAAAAAAATTTACCGCACCCCCCCCTGATACTCCCGCAAACTACCACAATGTATCAGTCCTGAAAAACATAACATATTGATGAATTTGCTCGCCTGTCAACAACTACAGCCAGTTAGGTATTTTTACCCACAACAAAAATAGGTACTTTTACCAGGTTTTTAAAAGTGCACGAAACTTCCTAACACTAGATTCTCAATATCCACTTATCAGCTTATCGATGCTCACCAACTGAATGCAAATAACAACCAGCTCCATTGCTGTGTGAACATCTGCTGCAGAAGGAAAGGAAGGGGCAATACGAATATTTCTGTCGTCGGGATCCATGCCATAGGGGAAGGTTGCGCCTGCAGGCGTAAGTTTGACTCCTGCAGCAGCCGCTTTTTTTATCACATCCCGGGCACAGCCACTGAGTGTATCAATGCTGACAAAATATCCACCGTTGGGGCTGCTCCACTCTGCAATACCAGTACCCGTAAGTTCTTGGTCCAGCACATTGCGCACTGCATCAAACTTGGGTTTCAGGATCGCAGCATGTTTTTTCATATGGTCCTCAATCCCGGCAATAGTCTTAAAAAAAAGAACATGGCGGAGCTGGTTCAACTTGTTGGGCCCAATGGTCTGAAACTGCATTTTACTCAAGACAAACTCTATATTTTTTCTACTGCCGGCCATCATGGCAACTCCGGCACCGGCAAAGCTTATTTTGGATGTTGAACCGTAAAGAAAAACCCTTTCCGGGTTCCCTCCATTTTTGCAGGCTGTAAGTAAATTCTTTAAAGAATCATGAGAATCGGACAGGTGATGGACCGTATATGCGTTATCACAGAATATTGTAAAATCCCTGGCCCTTGTTTGCATGGAAGCCAGCCGGTCTATCACCTCATCAGAATAGGTGATACCGGTGGGGTTACTGTACTTTGGAACACACCACATCCCCTTGATAGCGTCATCTGAAGCAACGAGCTCTTCGACACTATCCATGTCAGGGCCATTTGCGTCCATGGCAACATTGATCATTTCAATCCCCAGATATTGGCAGATTGAAAAATGGCGATCATATCCCGGACTGGGGCAAAGAAATTTAACCTTTGGAAGTTTTCCCCATGGTTGATCACTGTCGACCATACCATAAACCAGGGCCCCCATTATGGTGTCATGCATCATTTTCAGACTGGCACTGTCTCCAACGATTATCTCATCGTCAGCGACTTCCATATATCTGGCAAAAAGCTCCTTTGCTTCTTTAATACCATCAAGACCACCATAATTGCGGCAATCCAAGCCACTCTGCGTTTTATACTCGCGGCTGATATCACCGGTCAGCATATCCATGGCAAGATCAAGCTGCTCTAGACTTGGCTTGCCGCGGGTCATATCCAGTGTCAGCTTTTTTTCCTGAAAAGCACCATAGCGGGTAAGCAATTCTTCTTTTAAGGCCTTTAATTCAGCTATGTTTAACTCTGCATATGGGGTCATATCAACATTCCTTTCTGTGCAAAAAATCTTACCGACAAATTCAACCAACCCGATAATTCAATTCAGGATTGTATGTTTATTCTTTATTTTATTCATAAAATACTTCTTTTAGAAAAAGACCGGCAGCAGGAGCTGTAGGTCCTGCTGCACACCTGTCTTTTGCTGCAAGAATTGCTGCAACATCCGACTGTGCCAGTTTACCTTTACCCACCTCAAGTATGGTGCCGACAATATTTCTTACCATATGGCGCAAAAAGCCATCACCAGTAATGACAAACCTATGTTTTCCCACAGTTTCCAGTGTTTCCAGGGATGCCTCTAAAATAGTACGAACTGCTCCCCGCCCGGACAATTCCAGGTTACGGGAGCCGGCACCTTCAAAACTGGAAAAATCATGGGTACCTTTCAGATACGTTAAACTGTTCCGCATGGACCCAATATCAAGCTCTTCAAAAACATGGGCACTATAAAGACGTTCAGTCGGCAACTGCACTGGACCATTACTGAAATTATACCAATAGGTTTTAGCCTTTGCACTGCGCCTGGCATGAAAATCCGGTTCAACATCGTATGCTTCCAATACCCTTATATCACTCGGCAGCATGCTGTTTAAACCCTTCACAAATCCCAGGCAAGGAATATTTGCTTCTGTGTTAAAATTTGCAACCATGCCAAACGCATGCACCCCGGCATCAGTCCTTCCTGCTCCATTAAGACTGAGAGCCTCGCCTGTCATGATATGAAGTTTGTCTTCAATGACCCCTTGAACCGCCTTTGCTGACTTCTGCTTTTGCCAGCCTGCGTAACCGGCACCATCGAAAGCCAGCAGCAGTTTTATGTTCCGTTTATGGCTCACGGAAATAAAGGCGCTGAAAGCAACCCCTGGGTCTCAGGCAAGTTACACATGAGATTCATATTCTGCACCGCCTGTCCGGCTGCCCCCTTTACAAGATTATCAATTGCAGAAAGTATGACTATCCTGCCAGTTCGATTATCAATCTTGACGCCTATATCACAGAAATTTGAACCTCTGACAAAATTTGTTGCCGGATAACTGCCTGGTTCACACAACCGGACAAAGGTCTCATCCTTGTAAAAACTCTTATAAACCTCATTTACCTCAGAATCCGACATGGCTTGGGTTAGTTTCGCATAGATCGTGCTGAGAATACCCCGTGATATTGGCAAAAGATGCGGCGTAAAAGAAATGGTGACCGGTTTTTTGCAGAGAAGGCTTATTTCCTGTTCCATCTCTGGAGTGTGCCGATGTTCTGCAACTTTGTAAGCTTTAAAACCATCAGCCACCTCGCAAAAAAGGCTCCCGGTCTGAGGTAAACGTCCGGCCCCGGAAGCGCCGGACTTGGAATCCGCAATAATGGTTTCAGGCTCAATTGCTTCAGCCTGGAGCAGTGGAGCAAGACCTAAAATAACACTGGTCGGATAGCAACCTGGATTGGCGACCAGGCGTGCCCCAGCTATCTGTTGCCGATACAGTTCAGGTAACCCGTATATCGCTTCAGCAAGGTATTCCGGTGCAGTATGATTCTGGTACCATTTCTCATAGACTTCTGCATCATGCAGCCTGAAATCAGCCGAAAGGTCTACAACCTTTTTGCCCGCTTTCAAAAGATCAGGAACAATCGCCATGGCTGTCTGGTGTGGCACTGCAGTAAAAAATAAATCTGCCCGATCAGCCAATTCTTCTGTCTTCAGGTCTTCACAAACAATATCAACCATACCCGTAAGATTCGGATAGACATCTGTAAGCTTCTTACCATTATATTGCCGGGAGGTGGCCACAGAAAGTTTGACATCAGGGCAGTTGCACAGCAAACGGGCCAGTTCAACACCCGTGTAACCGGATGCCCCCACGATACCAACTTTAATCATTGCCTTTATCTCCTTCCTAAAGTTCGTCCACACAGGATTATTTGAAAAACTATATTCTCAAATTGCTGCATAGCCTGCATTTAAACAAAAAAAAACAGGGGAAGGCAACCGCAAATTTGCCTTCCCCTGTTTTCGTAAATCTTGGGGAATGTGAATCGTAAACCGAAGATTAACGCTTCGAGAACTGGAATTTTGCTCTGGCCCCTTTCTGGCCGTATTTCTTTCTTTCCTTGGCTCTCGGATCACGGGTCAAGAGACCGGTTTTCTTCAAAGTCAACCTGTATTCCGGATTCACTTCCAGCAGGGCTTTGGATATACCATGGCGCAGAGCTTCTGCCTGTGCATGTTTTCCACCACCCTTCAGGGTAGCCATAACATCATATTGCGATTCCGTTTCGGTTGTCTTGAAGGGCTTTTCAATCTTCTGTCGTAAAAAGCCTGCACCAAAATATTCTTCAACCGTATGATTGTTTACCTGGATATCGCCTGCTCCCGGCTTGATCCATACTCTGGCCACAGCCGTTTTTCTCTTGCCGGTAGCGTAAAATCTATTTTCAGCCATTAGTTACTCTCTCCATAAATCTTATACTCACTTAAACTTCAAGCATTTCAGGTTGCTGTGCAGCATGGGGATGCTCACCACCTGTATAAATCTTGAGCTTCTTTAATTGTTTGCGTCCCAAACTGTTTTTGGTCAGCATACCTTTAACCGCCGATTTGAGAAGCTCCGTTGGTTTCTTTACAAGCATCTCTCTGGCTGTCGTTTCTGTAAGTCCTCCAATCCAACCGCTATGACGATAGTAAATTTTATCGTCAAGCTTCTTGCCAGTCAGCTTCACCTTTTCTGCATTTACAACAACTATGAAGTCACCGACATCCATATGGGAGGAGAAATTTGGTTTATGCTTGCCGCGCAATCGTATTGCTATTTCAGATGCCAGACGACCAAGCACCTTGTTTTCAGCATCCACTACAAACCAATTCCTTTCAATCTCCTGAACCGGAGTATGATAGGTTTTCATATATAATCCTCTACAAACATCTCATCTAAGTGTTTCAAAAAGCGGAAAATCCACCTTCAGCTTTATATAAAATAGGTTCAGGTCGAGACCCGAACCTTGACCCGAAAATAAACCGTCAATTTATATAACGATCTCTCCAATCTGTCAATAAAAAAAGGCCCGACAGTTGTCGAACCATCCCAGCAAAAAAAATGGAGCGGGAAACGAGATTCGAACTCGCGACTTCAACCTTGGCAAGGTTACACTCTACCACTGAGTTATTCCCGCTCGCGCAAACCAACTGGAAAGCCAGGGAATATAACGAGTCACCTACCTGTTGTCAACAAAAAAACTATGGTGAATCCCCTCTTTGCCATTTGCAAACTCAATCCAACCTTAAATTCTTTTTTTTGATAAATCTTATATAGCTATTGCCCTCTAACCATACAAATTGTATAGATATTCATAATTTGCATTTTTAAATAATTGTATTAAGACGAACAGCACACTTATCATCCAAAATAGTTTAATGCATTGGAGCAAAGTTCATGGCTAATACATCAAGATTCGGGGCAATACACCGCAAAACAAAAGAAACAGACATCAAGCTTAATCTCAAACTTGATGGACAAGGTATAACCTCGATACAATCAGGCGTTTCCTTCATGGATCACATGCTGACACTTTTTGGTGTACATGGGTTTTTTGATTTAGATGTTAAGGGTACAGGCGATATTGAGGTGGATGACCACCATACAGTTGAAGACCTGGGCATATGTCTTGGACAGGCATTAAAGCAAGCTTTGGGAGACTTAAGCGGTATCTGCCGTTACGGCTTCAGCGTGATCCCAATGGATGAGGCCCTGGCTCAGGTCGCAGTAGATATCTCCAATCGACCGTACCTCCACTATGAGGCTCCGATTAAGGACCAAAAAGTTGGAACATTTGATACTGCCCTGGCTAAAGAATTTCTCCGGGCCCTTTCTTTGCACGCAGGCCTTACACTCCATGTCAAAGTACTTCACGGTGACAATGCCCACCACATCATTGAGGCTGTCTTCAAGGCGCTCGGCCGTGCTCTCGGACAGGCCGTCAGCCTTGAACCACGAACATCAGGCCCCCTTTCTTCCAAAGGGTCTTTATAAATTAAGGGCTGCAGGATGATGATATATGAAATATATCCTCCCAGAAATTCATACATTAATTAAGGAGTTTTCAATGAAAAATATCCACAAAAAATTCGCCTGCTGGCTCTTAGCTGTTCTCCTGATTTTCTCTGCAGGATGTTCAATTATCACGCCTAGAGACACCGAGGAAGAGCTTGTCCCCATAAGTTCTATCGGCGTTTTGCCAGTACTCACAATCAGCCATCTGCAATCAGGAAAAGAGAATACTGCAGGGATTGAAGCTGGTGCCGAGAGCATAAACTCATTACTTGCAGATTATTTTCAGAGTTATCAGAATATCAGGTTAATATCCCAAAGTGAGCTTGAGGGTTTACCTTCATTAAAGTCTGGTAAATTGCTTTATGTGGCAAGTGAAGCTGGAAAGGAATTACATTATGATGCAGTACTGATCACATCTGTTGAACGGTATCGAGAAAGAGACGGATCAGAATATGCTGTTATGGAACCGGCCTCAGTTGCTTTCTCTCTCAAACTGCTTGCTGTTGAAAGCGGCCAGATTATCTGGAGCGCTGATTTTGATCAAACCCAACAGCCCCTTTTCGAAAATATTCTTAAATCCCGTTCAACGGGATCAGGTTTTCGCTGGCTCACTGCTGAAGAATTAGCATCTGCCGGCTTGACCAAAAAACTCAATAGCTGCCCTTACCTGTTGAAGAACTGACACAGGCTTCATGAGTGTTTTAAGCAAGCCTGTTAATCGGAAGATTGGTCGTGCCATGCACGACTATTCAATGCTTGCTGACGGCGACCAGGTCCTCATTGCAGTTTCCGGTGGTGTCGACAGTCTTGTCCTTTCCTGGATCCTTAACAATTGGCAACATAAAGCACCTATCCGATATAATCTTTTAGCTGTATACATTGACAATGGCTTTGGCACCAGTATGAGTGATAATGTTGCAAAACAGCTCGACAGGATTAACGTTCCATACCTGATTGAAAAAACAGACTTCTGGGAAAGGGCAGCGGCCGCAGAAGATGGGAAAAGTACCTGCTATCACTGTGCAAAATTACGCCGGAATCTACTTTTTTCAATTGCTGAGCAACAGGGTTTTAATAAAATAGCATTTGGGCACCATAAGGATGACATCCTTGAAACCTTTTTCATCAACCTGCTTTACGCAGGGAATCTCAGCACCATGGTCCCTAAGCAGGAACTCTTTGACGGCAGGATAAATATTATCAGACCCATGGCCTATCTTGTAAAAGATGAGATCCGGAAGATTGCAGCAGAAATCAATATTATACCGGTAAAAAATACTTGCCCAAAGGACAGCGACTCCAAAAGGCAGGTAGCCAGAAAAGTTGTAGCATCGCTCAGTGAGCTTGACCCCAAAGTAAAATCCAACATATTTGCCGCGCTTTCAAACATCCGGAAGGGATACCTGCTGGATAACACCATTTAGATTATTGCCCAAACAGATCGTTACAAAAGCATATTT
This sequence comes from Desulfobacterales bacterium, assembly GCA_012974315.1. Taxonomy (GTDB): domain Bacteria; phylum Desulfobacterota; class Desulfobulbia; order Desulfobulbales; family BM004; genus BM004. The sequence goes on from JAAXQI010000097.1 coordinate 11,643, forward strand.
TTTATTTCAGCCTGACAATTTTTGTCTCTTTCTCCTGCTCCACTTCACAAATTTCCGACGTACAACCGAATATTGATTCCTGGTCACCCCAGGACGAACTATACTTAATTACCTGAAATAACGAAACAATTCTCGTAATTGGTGGGGCATATTCAACCACTTTTCCATTACTGGCATATTTCTTGCTTTATTTATAAATGATAAAAATCCAATGAATAAAACTCTTATTCACTGGCAGGACAGACTTTAATACATGCCTGGGGCTTGGCGCTGAAGAGGGAATGCTCAGAAAGGTCAACGCAGAAGGAGGTACACTATGGCTGTCTGGAAATTTTCAATCCAAGGAAGCAAGGTTCGTTACGGCAACAAAAAAAGGGAAAAGTTAACAGAAGATGGCTGTAATGAACCTTACAAAAACCGTTACTGGTGCCCAAAATTACAGTGGTTTAAATGTGAACCATGCCCATTCGTAAATCAAAATGAATGTGAAAATTTTGAAATTATGTGCGGCGCCCTGTAATTAAGATTTTGCAATTTGTATTCCATGCAGGGAATGATTTTCCTGTTAATTTTTAGACAGGCAGATCAACTCTCCTGCACAATTTTGATTTGCCACTGAAATCCGTATATCCATTTCATTGCAAGAAGGATTAGTGCCCAAGGCTGCCATAGCAGCTTGATAGGCAATCCCAGGATCATTATTCTCCTCGCTCAGGTGGGCCAGCACCACATGTTCAAGTTTTTCATGCAGCAACTCTTTGAGAAATAAAGACGCCACTTCATTATCAAGATGCCCCTGATTCGACCGTATCCTCTGTTTCAGATATGGTGGATAGGAGCCGTTCTGCAACATTTCAATATCGTGGTTACTCTCGAGCACGAGCCCTTTGCAGGATGCCAGTCGATGACGTATGAGTTGCGAAACTTTTCCAGTATCAGTGCAGTAGCCAAAAGAAGCACTACCGTCAGAAACCCGAAAGCCCACCGGATCCTGGGCGTCATGTGATATGGCAAAGGGATGAATTTCTAAATTGCGGATTTGAAATGACACGCCTGTTTCAAATTCATTATATAAATAAAGTTTACGTACAGTTTTGGAAGCAGCAGAAAATGTTGCCGGGTTGGCATAGACAGGCATCTTTACCCTTCTTGAAAGAACGCCCACCCCATGGACATGGTCATTATGCTCATGGGTTACCAGGATTGCATCAATAGAAGAAAGATCTACGCCGATACTTGCAAGTCTTTTCTGCAATTCAATGCCGGACATGCCTGCATCAATGAGGATGCGCGTTTCCCCGGACTCAAGATAGGTGGCATTCCCCCTGCTACCGCTTCCCAGAACACAAAACTTCATTCCTTATCCTGCATAATTGATTTTGAAAATATTTTTTTGTAAATGACAAGAATAATCTATTTGCCGGTGTGCCCGAATCCGCCTGACTGGCGAACTGTTTTGTCCAGTTCTTCAACCAGGTGCAGATCAGCCTTTTGCACAGCGGCAACAACAAGCTGGGCTACCCTGTCACCACGCTGAATAGTGTACACCACTGGTCCAAGGTTGATCAATCCGATCTTGACTTCACCACGATAATCAGCATCAATGGTTCCCGGACTGTTTATGACTGTCACCCCATGTTTTATTGCCAGGCCGCTGCGTGGCCGCACCTGAATCTCAAACCCTGGAGGTATGGCAACAGCAAAGTTGGTGGGTATCATTTTTATTTCACCAGGAGCCAATTCAACAGGCTCTGCAACCGCAGCCGCAACATCCATTCCTGAGGCATGCTTGGAATGATAGGTGGGCAGGGGGAAATCAATTGCATTTTCAGGATCAAGCCAACTAAATTTAACGGTAACAGGTTTCATAACAGTTCTGTTTTACTCTTAGTCAAAACTCATTCTTTACATGGGATTTTATGACTTCCAGTCAATCCCGGCCTTTTCAAGAGGGCCAAGCCCGGCAAAGGTTAATTCCTGTCTGCCGAAAATCTTGTCTGCAAGCCGAAGAATATCTTTACCTGTAACATGATCAATGGAATCTACCACCTCTTCAAGTGAAATGTACTTGCCAAAATAAATCTCATTTCTGGCGATACGTGTCATAATTGCTTCCATATTTTCCATAGACAGAAACATGCCGCTTTTAACAAAGTTTTTGGTATTCAACAACTCTTCTTCAGGTACAACTGTATTTTGCAATGTGCTGATTTCACTTGCGATAAGTGACAGCGATTCATTGACAGATGCCTTGTCAACTCCAAGATAGATTGCAAGATAACCACAGTCAGAATAGGAATCAATATAGGAATAAATGGAATAGGCTAAACCTCTTTTTTCCCTGATCTCTTGAAAAAGCCGGGAACTCATATTGCCGCCGAGAATGACATTGAGCAACATGTACTCAAAACGGTCTGCATCAACCACAGACAACCCGTAGGTTCCTAAAAGGATATGGGCCTGCTCCAATGGCTTGGTGTAAATTTTACTGCTGGCTGGAAGCAGGGGGGCCTCATTGCGCTCCAGGACAGGACCGCTCTCCTGGCCAAATTTCTCAAAACCGTTTTGCCATAGAGACACAAAATCATCATGATCAACCTTGCCAGCCGCAGCAATAACAATTTTATCGGCTGTATAGTATTTCTGTACATACTCCTGGAGCTTTTTTGAATCCATGGCCGAAACAATTTCATGACTGCCAAGTATGGTTTTGCCAAGTGGATGTTTGGGCCAGAGTAATCCTGCAAAAAGATCATGAATATGATCGTCAGGCATGTCCTCAACCATATTTATTTCCTGCAGAATAACCTGGCGTTCCCGTTCTATTTCCTCATCAGCAAAAAGTGAATTACCAAGAAGATCTGCAAACAATTCCACCAGCTTGGGCAGATTACTGTCCAAAACAGTAGCATGGAGACAGGTGTTCTCCCTGGTGGTAAAAGCATTGGCTGAGCCGCCCAGCACATCAAATTCCCTGGCAATATTCTGGGCTGTGCGGTTCTTGGTGCCTTTGAACAGCATATGCTCTACAAAATGAGCCGAACCGTTATTGAGGTCATGTTCATCCCTGGAACCAACGTCTATCCAGACACCAACTGAAACCACCTGGGAATGGAGCAGGGATTCGGTGACGATCCTGATGCCATTGGGTAGGGTTGTTTTATTAAACATATGATAATAGGGAAAATTGAGACGAATGTCTCAAAAAATAGGCAAGGGGCCCCGTGAAATCCAGCAGAGCCCCTTGCCGTTTTTGAATCAGTTATTTTCTTCGGCAAGTACCGCTTTGCGGCTCAACCTGATTTTACCACGTTGGTCAATCTCAAGAACTTTTACCCTGACCTGATCTCCTTCTTTCAGGATGTCGGTTACCTTCTCCACCCGTTTATCGGCCAGCTCAGAGATGTGAACCAAGCCATCTGTGCCAGGCATAATCTCAACAAATGCCCCAAAATCCTTGATGGTCTTAACAGTGCCTTCGTAAATCTTGCCGACCTTGGCTTCCTCGGTAATCTCTTCAATGCGGGCAAGCAGCTTTGCAGCAGTATCACCACTGGGGGTAAACACTTTTACATTACCATCATCGTCCACTTCAATTTTTGCCTCAAATTCAACACTGAGACCTTTAATAATTTTTCCACCGGGGCCGATGATATCACGGATCTTATCCGGGTTTATTTTGACAGTAAAAAACTTCGGTGCATGGGGGGCAATATCTGCACGGGGTTCGGTAATAGCCTCATGCATCTTGCCAAGAATATGCAACCGGCCCTCTTTGGCCTGTTCAAGAGCATTACTCATGATTTCCCGGGTCACCCCGCTTATCTTGATATCCATCTGCAGCGAAGTAATTCCTTCAGAGGTTCCAACCACCTTGAAATCCATGTCACCCAGATGGTCTTCATCACCGAGGATATCAGAAAGAATTACTGTCTGATCACCCTCCTGAATTAACCCCATGGCAATACCGGAAACCGGATTTTTAATCGGCACACCGCCATCCATTAAGGCCAGACTTGCACCGCAAACTGTTGCCATGGATGATGAACCGTTTGATTCAAGGATATCAGAAACAACCCGCATGGTGTATGGAAACTTCTCTGCCAATGGCAGGACAGCACTGATACCACGATCTGCCAGGGCACCATGACCTATATCCCGCCGGCTCGGACCACGCATGAAGCGCACTTCGCCAACACAGAAGGGCGGGAAATTATAATGCAGCATGAATTTTCTAAATGTCATGCCGTCCAGGGTTTCAACTCTCTGCTCATCCCCTTCACTGCCAAGAGTGGCTGTCACTAAAGCCTGGGTCTCACCTCTGGTAAACAGTGCTGAACCATGGGCGCGGGGCAGACAACCCACCTCGCAGGTAATGGGACGCACCTCGTTAAAGGCCCGGCCGTCAATACGGGACTTCTCAAAAACTATTTTATCCCGCATCATCTTTTTCTTAAGGCCACTCAACAGGTCCTTGACTTCATCAACACAATCTTCCTTCTCATTTTCCAATTCAGCAACAACCCGTGCCTTCAATTCATCATAAGCCCGACCGCGCTCCATCTTGTCGACAGTGGTAATCACCTCGATCATTTCGTCAGCGGCCACGTCTTTAACTTTCTGGGCTAAAGCTTCATCAATTTCAGGCTTTTCAACCTGACGCTTTGTTTTTCCTAAGGCACCCTGCAGTTCCTCCTGCATATCAAGGAGTATCTGCAGTTGCTGGTGGCCATAAAAAATCCCCTCCATGACCTCTTCTTCTGAGAGGTTATCAGCACCACCCTCAACCATAACAACTGCATCACGGGTACCGCCAACCACAATCTCCATCCTCGAAACTTCCAGTTGATCGTTGGTTGGGTTAACCACATATTGCCCATCAATATATCCAACCCTCACCCCGGCAATGGGGCCCTGGAAAGGAATATCAGAAATTCCCAGGGCAGCGGAGGCGCCGAGCATGGCCAGGACATCCGGGTTGTTTTGCTGATCAGCGGAAACCACTGTGGCAATCACCTGTGTTTCCGTCATCCAGCCCTCTGCAAACAGGGGACGCAGTGGCCGATCGATAATTCTGCAGGTCAGGGTTTCTTTTTCAGTCGGCCTGCCGATTTCACGCCTGAAAAAACTTCCCGGGATCTTACCGACTGCATAAAACCGCTCCTGGTATTCGATGGTCAGGGGCAAAAAGCCCATGTTCGGTTTTGGCGCCTTGGCCGCTGTTGCGGTAACCAACACTACGGTTTCATCATACGTAACCAGAACAGAACCATTTGCCTGTTTGGCCATTTTGCCGCTTTCAATGGTCAGTTTTCTGCCACCGATTTCGGCCTCAACTTTTTTATACATGTATTCTCCTTCTAATTTGTTTCAGCTACAAGCGCGACAACCTCCTGCTCCTGGCAAGGATCATACTCACTTCAATCTGAATGTTTTACTGCGAGCATCCCTCTCCAGCCAAAATCACCTCACCGCACCGGACAAAACCGGGTAAGCGGCAGAAAATTTCAGCTGGCAGAAAATAGAGCGCGTTTGCTGAACCTTTGCTTCCGCCTACTTGCGGATTCCAAGTTCCTTAATTATGCCGCGGTACTTGGCAATATCCTTCTGTTTCAAGTACTGCAGAAGTCTTCTCCTCTGGCCGACGAGCTTTAATAACCCGCGGCGGGAATGATGGTCCTTCTTATGTACCTTGAAATGCTCAGTCAGATAGGTGATCCGATCACTCAGTAATGCAATCTGCACTTCCGATGAACCGGTGTCTGTATCATGCGTTTTAAACTTTCCAATAATTTCGCTTTTCTTTTCTGCTTGCTGTGCCACAATCATCCTCCTGTCGTTTGTTTCAAAAAAGTGCCGGTTAATTCCAGGTTTTATCCTCACGGGGTAGTAAATCTAGTGGCATACCCCGAGACCAGCCTGATTATCCTCATTAATTGTTGTCTGTATTGCCAGCGAGTAATTCCTTCACTGTATCCACCGGTATCCGGTATTTATCCAGCAAAGGTCTGGCTGTTTCCCCTGCAAACAATTTTTCTCCGGGCAGAGTATCACCTATGGAAAAAAGTCCGTTGCGAGTCCTTTTCAATTTACTCAGATGCGCACCGCATCCTAAAAATTCACCAATGTCTGCTGCAAGGGTCCTGATATAGGTTCCTTTAGAGCAGACAACTCTCAATGTCAATGTATCATTGTCCTGAGATACACAATCCAGCTTTTTAATGTTTATTAAACGCGGCTCCTTCACCACTTTAATGCCCTTGCGCGCATAATAATATAAAGGCTTGCCCTTGTGCTTTAAGGCAGAGTAACTGGGTGGAGTTTGCATCTGTTCTCCGGTAAAGTGTGCCAAACACTCTGCAATAACGTTCTCTGATATATCAGGCACCGGGCTCTGTTCAATAATTTTCCCTTCAGGGTCCTGGGTATCTGTGCTGATTCCTAGCTGCACAGTCGCCTCATATTCCTTATCTCCTACCATTAACTGGGAGATAAGCCTTGTAGCCTGTCTTCCGGCACAAATAACCAGTACTCCGGAGGCAAACGGATCCAAAGTGCCAGAATGCCCAACCTTCTTTATGCCCAGACTCCTCCGTACCAGTTGCACCATACGAAACGATGAGACCCCTTCGGGCTTGCAGACCGGGAAAACCCCTTCCAGGGATAACGCCGTACTATGCCCAGGTACAGGAAGTTTACTACTTACCTGTGACTCCGGCTTGTTTTCTGCCTCAACTGTCATCATCACAATCAAATAAAACTCTTAGTCTGCAGACCATCGCGACTTCAGTGTCCGCTTAAGCTCCTGCAGGAGTTCTATATTCACTTCAGCCAATTTTTTATCTTTTACACTGTAACCTGATGCATTTCTATGTCCACCGCCGCCAAACTTCAAAGCCACCTGGGAAACGTCACATTCTCCCTTGGCCCTGAGGCTGACCTTGATATAGCCATCCAGGGTTTCCTTTAAAAAAGCGGCCACTTTAACCGAACGCACCGCCCGGGGCAAGTTGATAAATTCTTCAGTATCCTCTCTCTTGGCCCCACTTGCCTCAAACATTTCACTTGTAGCTGTAATAACAGCTATCTGCCCTTCAGAATAAAGCTCAAGAGAACCGAGGACATTTTCCAGCAACCGCAACCGGTTTGCCGAATAGTTATCAAAAAGCTTACCGGCAACTTCAGAGGGTATAACACCTCTATTCACGAGATAACTGGCAACTTGAAATGTATACGCTGATGTTGATTCATATTTAAAAGAACCGCTGTCAGATACTATTGCAGCATAGAGGTTATAGGCTGCATTGTATGAAATATCAGCATTAAGGGCCAGGGCCAGATCAAAAACCATTTCTGCTGTTGATGACCGACTCCCCTCAACCCAGCTTATATCTCCAAAGTCTCTGTGTCCGGCATGATGATCGATGACAATGAATGGGTGTATCTGCAAGAGCGCATCCACCTCATGACCGAGCCGAAAACGGTCTCCGCAATCAACTGCAACAGCGGCATCAAACTGCGAGAGATCTGGAAGATTGTTGTCGAGCTGTTCTGAGCCGGGCATGAACTCGTACATACCCGGAACAAATTCATTACAATAATAAAAAATGTTTTTTCCTAAGGACTCCAGGATATTCCCCAGAGCCAGTTGCGAACCAATGGCATCAACATCTGGAAACACATGGCAGACAACAAGTATATTCTTTGCCTGGAACAGTGCTTCAACGATCTGATCAGGAACCTGTTTCGGAGGATTCAACATCCGTCTTAATCTCCTTCAGCAACATCTCCATTTCCTGCTGATGAATCATGGAACGATCCAACTTGAAAAGCAAATCCGGGGTAGCTCGCATACCCAGTTCCCGAGCAAGGTGACTGCGCATAAACCCCTTGGCTCGGGCCAATCCTTCAGCAGCATTCTTAATCTGCTCTTCATCGCCCAGGACACTGTAATAGACAATCGCCTTTCGCAGGTCCCTGGTCACTTCCGCTGTAACTATAGTTACATTGCTCAACCTGGGATCTTTGACCCTATGGAGCAGAAGAAGTGCGATCTCATTCTTTATCATATCTGCAACCCGCTTCGGCCGCTTATTACCTGCAGCTGCCCTATTAAACGGGTATAAACTTTTTTTAGGATGAACCGCCATCATCAATTTGCCTTTTCCTTGCCTGTTCAACAACACGATCTTACAAGCTGGCTTCAATCTCTTCCATTATAAAGGCTTCGATTACGTCTCCGACTTTAAGATCATTGAAGTTATCTACCCCGATACCGCATTCGTAGCCGCTTGCCACTTCCTTGGCATCATCCTTGAATCGCCTCAATGAGCCTATTTTCCCGGTGTAAACAACAATACCGTCCCTTAAGACTCTCACCTCGGCATTACGGGCTATTTTCCCATCAATGACATAACTGCCGGCAATTGTTCCAATCTTTGGAACCGAAAATGTTTCCCGCACTTCGGCACTGCCAATAACCACTTCTTTAAATTCAGGATCCAGCAAGCCGACCATGGCTTTCTTTATATCATCAAGAGCATGATAAATGACGTCATAGAACCTGATGTCAACGTGCTCTTTGCTGGCCAGCTCTTTTGTTTTTACCGGCGGTCTGACATTAAAGCCTATGATTATCGCTTCAGAGGCGGAAGCAAGGAGAACATCAGACTCAGTAATTGTGCCTGTTCCTTCATGCAGGACTTTTACCTTAATGCTTTCAGTACTCAGCTCCTCTATTGCCTTGCCAAATGCTTCCAGAGTTCCCTGAACATCGGACCGTAAAATAACCCTGAGCTCCTTAACATCCCCAAGTTCCATCTGTTCAAAAAGCTTATCCAATGAGATCTTCGTTGCAGAGCCCAGTTCAGATTCCCTGACCTTCAGTTTCCTGGACGCACTGACGTTCTTGGCCATTTTGTCGTCCTTGACGACGTTAAACTCATCGCCGGCCTGGGGAACCCCGGAAAGGCCCTGTATCTCTACCGGTGTCGCCGGCCCTGCTTCCTTGACCTGTTCTCCCTTGTCATTAATCAGGGTACGAACTTTACCGGAATGCTGACCAATAACGATTGGTTCTCCCAACCTCAGCGTTCCTTCCTGGACAAGAACTGTAGCAACAGCACCTCTGCCCTTGTGAAGTTGCGCCTCGATGACACGACCCCTCGCTTTACGGTTAGGGTCTGCCTTTAACTCGAGAATTTCTGCCTGCAGCAGAATATTATTTAACAGGTTATCAATACCGGTACCCTTTTTAGCCGAAGTTTCGCAATAGATTACATCACCGCCCCACTCCTCAGGTGCCAGTCCCAGTTCAGCAAGTTCCCTTTTGACTCGATCAGGGTCTGCATTGGGTTTATCAATTTTATTTACCGCCACCACAATGGGCACCTTGGCCGCCTGGGCATGATTGATAGCTTCCCTGGTTTGATCCATGACCCCATCATCCGCTGCGACAACCAGGACCACCACATCAGTAACCTTGGCGCCGCGGGAACGCATTTCAGTAAAGGCAGCGTGGCCGGGAGTATCCAGAAAAACCACATCTCCCTGGCTGGAGCGGACATAATACGCACCGATATGCTGGGTAATGCCACCGGCCTCTCCTAAGGCAACATCTGTCTTGCGGATGGCATCAAGAATAGAGGTCTTGCCATGGTCAACGTGTCCCATGACGGTGACTACCGGAGGCCTGGGCAGCGGCTCACCGCCAATTTCCTGTTCCTCAATTTGCAACACAATGGATTCTTCGGTTACACTCTGTTCAACTTCATAGCCAAAATCTGATGCAACAAGTGTTGCAGTATCAATATCCAGTACCTGGTTAACAGTTGCCATTACACCAAGAGCCATCAGCTTTGCAATCACCTGATTCGCCTTAACAGACATACGGCGGGCAAGGTCACCAACGCTGATCGTCTCAAAGACCTTGATTCGCTTCTTGATAGCCTTAGTCTCGGCAATGGGCTCAGCGGGTTCGACCTGCCTCTTTTTGCCTTTAGGACCTCTGGATCCACGGCCCCCAAAATCGTACTCCTGATTAGCGCCGAAGCCTTGGCGCCCCTTGCGTTTCCCGCCAAATGCTTTTTTTACGCGCCCTCCAGCCTCATCAGCACCAGAGCGGAACTGAACCAGCCTTTTGCCCTTTTTCTTGCCTTTACCTCCACGAGTATCTTCAGCACTCTTTGCCCCACCTGCCTTATTGGCAGCAGAGGGCGCTCCAGCAACTACACCACCCTGGGCTTTGCCTTTTGCAGGCCGTGGTGGCCTTGCCGGCGGCGCTTTGGGCTTTTCTTCCGGTATCTGTATCGCTGCCTTCTTTATTACCTTGGCCAGTCCCTGACGCGGAGGCACTATACGTTTAATTACTTTCGGCTTACCCTTCTCTTCTTCTTTCTTCTCAATCTCTTCCGATTTTTGTTCCCCTGGTTCCTGCTCCGGCTCGTCTTCAGTAGAAGGGGTCTCGGCAGCAGCGGCAGCGGCGGCGGTGGGTTCAATTTCAGCCCCTGTCTCCTTTACCGGCGTGACAGATACATCTTCTTTCTTTTTCTTTACTGTCTTCTTTTTTGCCGGTTCTTCAGCAGACTTTTTCTCAACAGGCTCTTCAACTGCTTCTATTTCTTCAACAGGTTCTTCAGCAGCAGCGGTAGCGGCGGCATCAGCGGCGACCTTTTCTTCAACAGTAACAGGTATTTCTTCAGAAACTCGGTGAACTGTTTGCGACCGGCGTCGAATAATTGTTGCATGTCCTTTGGTACTGATCCGTTTTTCAACAACTTCTGTCTCAACGGTGCCAAGAACATTTCTACGAATCTCGTCAGCAACTTCTTCTTCGATCGATGAACTATGACCTTTTATATTATAGCCAAGATCAATAAGCTTATCAGCCAACTCCGTGCTTTTAATACCAGCCTCTTTGGCTAAATCATATATCCTGATTTTGCTCATTCTTTATTCTCAATCCTCCGACTCAACACTTATTTGAAAGTCCCGGACCCGAAAGGCCCTGGCCAACTTCCTTTTATGACTAAAAAAAATACGTACACAATTTTTATTATTGCAACAATAGACGGATCGACCTTGCCCCGTGCCTTTGCTGTCAAGCACAACAGTTTCTTCCTGTAAAACAAACTTCAGCAGCTCATTTTTGGGAAACCGCTTATGGCACCCCAGGCAAGTCCGCACCGGCTGCACTTTCATCTCTTCCCCGTTTCTACTATAATTCAGCAGGAATCAATTAATTTCTCTAATTGCTTCCTTGAAATTCCCCAAAAACCTATTGGCCTAAAACCTCTTGCCGTATTTTATCGGCAGTCTCTCCATCCACGGATGAACGATAACTTTTAATTTCATAGCCAAGTTGAATAAGCTTATCTGCAAACTCTTTACTTTTCATGCCAGCCTCTTTGGCCAATTCAGACACACGGACCTTATCTGAGCCCGAGCTCTTCTTCGCGGGTGCTTCAGCTTCAGCGTCTTCCGTTTCACTTTCCTTTTCAGACTCTTGGGCAGCAGCAGATTCCAAATAGCTTCCAATGGCTTCAACGAGTTTTTCCGCCCGTTCCGGTTTCATACCCTTCAGCCCTTCCAATTCATTAAGGTCTATACCTTTCAAATCGCTCGCTGCTCTGAAACCGCCGTCATAAAGAATATCAGCCACACCTTCATCCACTCCCTCAATATTGAGAAGAGACCTGTAGCCGTCCTCTTCGAGCTTGGCATACCTGGCTTCACTCTTCACATCAATATTCCAGCCGAGCAACTTAGAAGCCAATCTCACATTCTGTCCCTGACGCCCGATGGCTAGAGATAACTGGTCGTCCGGAACAACTACCATGAGAGAGTTCTTGTCTTCGTCAACCAAAACCATTGCCACTTCAGCCGGCGCCAGACTGCTGGATACAAATTTAGCTGGATCAGGGCTCCAGGGAATAATATCAATCCTTTCCCCCTGTAGTTCCTGGACAACATTCTGCACTCTTGACCCTTTCATACCCACACAGGCACCAATCGGATCCACATCTGACTCACTGGAGGACACTGCAATCTTGGCCCTGAAACCTGGTTCACGACTGACTCCCATGACCTTCACTATGCCTTCTGCAATTTCAGGGACTTCCATCTCAAAGAGTTTTATCAAAAAATCATTGTTAGTTCGGCTCAGAATAAGCTGCTGTTCCCTGGCGCTCTGGCGCACATCAAGGAGCAGAGCCCTGATCCTGTCGCCCTGACGAAAAGATCTTTTGGGAATCTGTTCACTATGGGGAAGAATAGCATCGGTACGGCCAAGGTTGATAATCATGTTGCCCCGCTCAAACCTCTGCACAATGCCATTGACAATCTCGCCCTTCCTGTCCTTATACATATCGTATATGACATCAAGCTCGGCATCTTTCATCATCTGGATAATCACCTGCTTGGCAGACTGGGCAGCTATCCGGCCTAGATCAGCAATGTTATCCATCTTGGTTCCAATTTCATCATGCACCTTGACGCCAGGATCCAGGGCACTTGCCTCCTCAAGTGAAACTTGAGTCTGCTCATCCTCAACCGTTTCCACCACCATGCGAAACTGAAAAATCTCAACCTCGCCGAGTTCGTCATTAAATTGGACTTCCATGTCCCTGCGGTTCCCGAACTTCTTCCTGGCGGCCGAACGAACTGCCTCTTCAATGGTCTCGACAAGTAAATGTTTCTCAATTCCCTTGTCCCTGCTGATCTGCTCAATTATTCTTTTCAAATCTGACGGCATAATTCCTACTCCATGGCAAATTGGAACCCGCACACACTCTTCCGGTGCTAATCCCCTGATCTGCTCACTATGATAAAGGTTTTCTAAAATTCGACTTCCAATCGGGCCTTGGCGACCTGAGAAAACAAAATTGTCACCTCTTTGGTGCCAACCTCCAGAACAATCGATTCTCCTTCAGTTTTATTTATCTTGCCGATAAAAACGTGCTCACCGGCAATTGGCTCTGTTGTTTTTATCTTGGCTAAACGCCCAACAAAACGTTCAAATCCCGCCATACTTTTCAAGGGCCGGTTAAGTCCCGGTGAGGACACCTCCAGGTTATATGCCTGATCAATAAAATCCTCAATGTCCAAAAGCTGGCTGATTTCCCGACTGACTGCACCACAGTCATCCAGATTAACGCCGTCCTGCTTGTCGATGACAAGTCGCAAAACCCAGCCACTTTGTTCCCGCCGGTACTGCACCTCCACCAACTCAAGTCCCAATTCATCAAGGACTGGAAGAACAACTGCTTCTATTTGTTCAATTACCGTTTCAGCCATATCGGCCCTTTGCTAACAAAAATAAAAAAAGCGGGCAAAAAAGCCCACTTTCAACATCCGCACAGGAAAAACAACTGTACTTTGTAACGCGAAAATCAGACCGCAGCATGGTAATCCAATTCCGCAACGGCCTCATGGAGCTTTTCGCTTCACCCCGGCTGTTTTAGAGAAGAGCGGGTACTTTGCAAACCTGTCTGAGCTACACCCGCCCTCGGGTACATACTGCAAGCGCTTAAATATACTTTTTTTTATTAACTTGTCAAGTACGATAATTAGTCAGGCAGGCAAATTCCCAGGGTTTCTTATTGTCTTAAACAGTTTGCAAGAATTCCATGAAAAACATATTACCATTCTGGGCTTGTGCTATCTGTTCTCTTCTTCTGCTGCTCCAACTGCACTGGAAACTGCTTCTTCAGGAGTGGAGACAACATACCATTCAGGCTGTTTTACATCGCCATGGGGAGCAATAGTCCACGAATTTAAAAGAATTATTGGGCAATTACCTTTCAGCGCCAAGCCAATTTCTGACAGGGTGCCATACTCTCCACCTATGGCTATTGCCGCCTTGCAACTCTTTATATTAATCGCATTCCGCGCCTCACCCATACCAGTATAAACAGCTATATCAACATACCTGTTTGCAGGGGTTGTTTTTCTGGTACCAGGAAGGATACCCACAGTAATACCGCCTGCCTCCTTTGCACCCTTACTGGCAGAAGCCATGACTCCTCCCAGCCCACCGGTCAAAACCACAAAACCTCTCTGGGCGAGCTTGCGGCCTACTGTTAAAGCTACGTGCCACTCATTATCTGTCTCGGATATATTCCCTGCCCCAAAAACTCCAATAATATTTTTTTGCATATTCCTTCCTTTTACCTACTATATAAATCAGATGCAGTTGCTATTCATTCTTGACACATACCATGATATTTCACTAAACTAACATATTTACTATAAATCTATTGCATGAAAGATGGGGGTCTTTAGCTGTCATTTAAAATCCTGGAATCAAGCTTGGTTATGAAACAAAAAACTCTAACATTAGCCTTAGGAAAAATTTTCCTTGCTCTCACAGTATTAATGTATAGCAGCGGCTGTACGTCGTTAATTGTCAACCCTCTTCTGGATCCGTTAACTCTTTCCCTGCAAAAACAGACAGACCTTCAGCTCCTTCAGGACGGCGTACCTTCCCTGTTGCTTTTACTTGATGGTCTGATTGCCAGTGATCCGGACAACGAGCGGCTGCTCATGACTGCAGCCAAGGCGTATGGTGCATATGCAACAGTTCTTTATGAGGAAGGTCAAGTCGAACGCGCTGTCACTGTGAGCTCCAAGGCAAAGGAATATGGCATCAACCTCCTCAAACAACTACCCGGCCTGCAAAACATAAACAACAACACACTGGGCGAGATAGACCAGTCACTTGGCAAAATTTCACCAGGCAGGGTCGGATCCTTATTCTGGGGAACCTACGGCTGGGCAATATGGATACAGTACCAGGAGGGTGCACCTGCAGCCATGGCAGACCTGCCCATTGTAGAACAGATCATGCTCAGGGTTGTTGAACTTGATGAGTCTTATTATTATGGAGGGGCCCATATTTTTCTCGGCGCCTATTATGGCAGTCGTCCTCAAATGTTTGGAGGAAACCCGGAAGCGAGCCGTCAACATTTTGAAAGAGCCCTCGCTTTAAATGACAGACTGTTCCTGCTTACCCATGTGGCATATGCCGAAACATATGCCCGTACAATGTTTGACCGTGAACTTTACCTGGAACTGCTAACAGAGGTTATTGAACAGCCCCTGGCCGATTCCGATATGGCCTCAAGTAATAAAGTGGCCAAGGTTAAGGCAGAAAAACTGATCGTGCAGATCGATGATTTTTTTTAAAAACCTATTACTATGAAAACTCTCCTTAAAATCCTCGTCAGCTTATTTGTAGCCTTACTGCTTGTTATAAGTGTTGACAAAGCATATGCCAGCCGGCCCAAGTATCTGTTCAAGGTTGCCTCCCTTGCCCCGGAAGGAAGTATCTGGACTAAAACATTCCGCAACTTCACCAAAGAGGTTGAAGAAAAAAGCGGAGGAGAAATAGGATTTAAAATCTATGCCGGTGGTGTAATGGGTGATGACCGCGCCATGTATCGGAAGATGCGGGTTGGACAGCTCAATGGCGGCGGCTTCACCATGACAGGAATCAGTGAAGTTGTCCCAGATTTCAGGGTTCTTGGCATTCCATTTATGTTTAATTCCTATGATGAAGTTGACCGGGTCAAAGAAAGGCTTCTACCGCGATTTGAAAAGGAGTTTGACAATAAAGGCATGGTGCTCCTGGCCATGTCAGAGGTTGGCTTTATCTACACCATGTCAACCACTTCTATTTCAACCCTTGCCGAGCTGAAACAAAGTAAGGCCTGGGCTCCGGAAGGCGACCCCATCAGCAGGGCCCTGCTTGAAACTGTTGGAGTTACTCCCATCCCACTTTCTATTCCCGATGTGCTTACCTCTTTGCAGACAGGACTTATCAACACAACATTCAACTCATTTTACGGCTCCATTGTCCTGCAATGGTTTACCAAAATATCATACATAACCGATATTCCCTTTGTGTATGCATACGGGGCATTTGTTCTTGATAAAAAAACCTTTTCAAAGCTGCCCACACACTATGCCGATATGATGAAAACCGCAGCACGAAACCATTTTGAAAAGCTCCTCGTCGATACCAGAAAAAGCAATGAAGAAGCAATGCAGGTATTAATCGATAATGACATCTCACTGGTCAAACCTACTCCCATTACCAAGGCAGAACTGCAGAATAACTACCGGGAGATGACCGTAAAAAAACTTGTTGATGACGCCTTCTCCAAAAGTATTTATGAAGAAACCATGATGCACCTGGACAACTACCACAAAGAGCTTTCAGCAATCCAGCAATAAACTTACATGGACACCCTAAAAAAGTTTTTCTCCCTTATAGGCTCCATTCTTTCCCGGACTGAGGAGGCCTTTCTCTGCCTCTTGCTCTTCTCAATGATCCTTCTTGCCTGTGCACAGATTTTTTTAAGGATTTTTTACTCCAGCGGCATTGTTTGGGCTGACCCGCTGCTGCGCTACATGGTTATCTGGGTAGGGTTATTTGGTGCCGCGGTGGCCACAAAACAATCCAACCACATCAGTATTGATATAATCTCCCACTTAGTGCCGGAGAAATTTCTGGTCTGGCTCCATGGGCTCATAAACTTTTTTTCGGCCTGTGTATGTATAATCCTCACTTACGCTGCAGTCATTTTTGTACGCGATGAGGCCTTCTATGGTGGCAGGGGGATACTGGACATTCCATCCTGGTGGCTCAACCTGGCCTATCCCATTGCTTTTGGTATTATTGGAGGCCGCTTCCTTATCCTGGCATGTAAGGATTTGGGCAAAATTATCCTACAGAAATCAACTATCGGCCGAATCTAAGTTATTAATATGGGTCTTTCAAAAATTTTCATCCTGTTTCTGGCTATCCTCGGAACTCCACTCTTCGTGGTGATTTCTGCCCTGGCCCTCCTGTCTTTTTACAGCATAGATATTGACCTTTCGGTGGTTATCATCGAAATGTCACGTTTATCTGACACACCGTTACTACTCTCCCTGCCACTGTTTATCTTTGCCGGTACCCTTTTGGCCGAAAGCGGCACGCCACAGAGGCTGCTGCGCCTTTCGCAAGTGTTCCTGGGCTGGATGCCGGGCGGGCTTGCGGTTGTATCACTTATGGTCTGCGCTGTATTTACAGCCTTTACCGGGGCATCAGGGGTTACCATTTTTGCCATCGGCGGCATTCTTTACCCGGCTCTTATCAAGGATAATTATTCTGAACGTTTCTCTTTGGGACTTATCACCTCTTCCGGAAGCCTCGGGCTCCTTTTTCCTCCAAGCCTGCCGCTCATTCTCTACGGAGTTATTTCTCAAACACGGATAGACCAGCTCTTTCTGGCCGGCATTTTACCAGGCATCCTCATGCTTACTCTCCTGGTTTCATACAGTATGATTAAAGGGGGGCGCCGCAAATTAAAAGGTACGGAGAAACCGACATACAGGGATATGCTTTCCGGGTTGAAAGAAGCTGCCTGGGAACTGCCACTGCCGATAATTGTCCTGGGGGGTATTTATGGCGGATTTTTGGTAGCTGGTGAAGCGGCGGCCGTAACCGCACTCTATGTTCTTATTGTAGAAGTTCTCATATACCGTGATATTCCTATATCAAGACTTCCGAAGATCATGGTCCAGAGCATGGTGCTTTTCGGAGGTATCTTCGTAGTTCTGGCAGCCTCAATGGCAACAACGAACTACCTGGTTGATCAGCAGGTACCCATGCACCTCTTTGAGCTTATCAGCCAGTATATCTCCAGCAAATATACCTTTCTGCTGCTGCTGAATATCTTTCTCCTCATAGTAGGGTCCATGCTTGATATTTTCTCGGCCCTGGTACTTGTACTGCCTCTCATAATTCCCATCGCAGAGGCATATGATGTTAACCTGATCCATCTTGGCATCATCTTCCTGACCAATCTTCAGATCGGTTACTGCACTCCCCCGGTTGGCCTGAATCTTTTTCTTGCCAGCTACCGTTTTGACAAACCCATAGTAACACTTTACAGGGCAACCCTGCCATTTCTTGCCCTGCTCATGATTACATTAATTATCATTACCTATTTCCCTGCCATCAGCCTGGTGCTTGTCAATCTCTGGGGATAAGCGGTACGAGGTATGAGGTATGCGGTGTGAGGTATAAGGTGCGAGGAAATCAGAAAAATGAAAGCCCCATACCTCACAACTCACACCTCACACCGCATACCCCATACCTTATACAGCATACCGTCAGCATATTATAACCTGGCCCTGAGGAGCAGGGTTTCTCTTTTGAATAAAACTTGAAGGTTGCAAAAGGATTCCGCCACCATTAGCTTAAAGAGTAATGGTTCCATAAAGATGTACTGATTTTTATAGTAAGATGTATAGATATGATATCTAATTAAACCTATGAGAAAAATACTTTTTGCCATTCTGATCCTTGTTGTAATCGGCATAGGGTTGCTGCACTTTTTTACACCCGGTTACATGATATTTTATCATGACATGTTCAGACGGCTCAGTTATTTCCCTATTGTTCTAGGAGCAATCTGGTTTGGGGTCTGGGGCGGGCTGCTGCTGGCGGTTATGTCTTCAATAGCTTTCATTCCCCATGTCCTGCTCTATATTGGTGAGGGATCTGGAACCTATCTGAGTGAACTGACAGAAATAATCCTTTACCTGGCTGCCGGAACAGTAACTGGAATTATAGCAGGCCGGGAATCGCTCCTGCGAAATCGCTACAAAGAATTATCGGAAAAGCTTGAAAAATCATACGACAAGCTGCACCGCGAAACCCAACTCATGCTCGAAGTCGAAGAACAGTTGAGTGCTGCACAAAAACTCTCCGCCCTGGGCCAGCTCTCAGCATCCCTTGCCCATGAAATCAAAAACCCCCTCTCTTCCATTAAAGGTACTGCTGAAATTCTGCTTGATGAATTTCCCGAAGATCACCCCAAAAGAGAATTTGTGGAAATCCTGCTCAAAGAGACTACACGGCTGAATAATACGGTTGAGGAAGTTTTAGGGTTTTCGCGCCGCGGGATGCAGGGTAAGAAAAAAGAAGAAGCTATGACCGAACCACTCTCCCAGGTGATTGATCGGGTCACGAGTTTACTTGCCAGCCAGTTGCGAAAAAAAAGCATCAAACTTACTGTCAACGGGTGGGAAGAGGGAAAAGCATTTCATATCGCCGGTGAAAAACTATCCCAGGTTTTTCTAAACATCATCTTAAATAGTATTGATGCAACTCCCCCAAAAGGAGAAATCATAATTGAAACCATGAAACTTGCTGGCGGCTATTCCGTTTCAGTAAAGGATAATGGGGCCGGCATACCGGACGCGCGCAAGGATAAAATTTTTGGCGCGTTCTACTCAACCAAGGAAGGTGGTACGGGTCTTGGCCTATCCATCAGCAAAAAAATTGTTGAAAGCTATGGCGGCACACTGACGCTGTCTGATGCAGAGACAGGGGGAGCATGTTTTACCATCTTTCTGCCTGAGCAAAATTCTGCAAGCAATGTAAAAAAACAGACGGAAAGTGACTTCAAAAATATTTAAGGCAATTTATAAGCGAACTATAC
>JAAXQI010000125.1 GCA_012974315.1 Desulfobacterales bacterium
CCAATTCCCTGCGACAGGTAGCGACTGCAAGGAGACTCCGCTGTAGATGCGGCTGTATCGGCTTGCCTTTGGCGAACATTTAAGCTACTAGGGTTATTACTTACGATGAAATACTCTACCCGTGTCAAAAATTATTAATTTCTTTACAACCCAGGCGGTGCAGCATATTTTTGTTACTTGCTGAAATGTTAGTGAGAAAAACGGGTAAGAGTTATTGCATGAAAGGCGATATACGGATAATATTCCGTCATCTTTTATAAAAAATAGAGGTAGGTTGAATCATGTTCTACAATAAAAAGAGAATAGATAATCAAGGGTTTACCCTGATAGAAATCATGGTTGTATTAGTCATACTTGGTATTCTGGCAGGACTTATTGTGCCACGGATTATTGGGCGACCAGATGAAGCCAGGCGCATGAAAGCCAAGATTCAGATCCAGAGTCTGGAAACCGCCTTACAGTTGTATAAGCTTGATACTGGCGATTACCCCAGCACAGAGCAGGGGCTGCAGGCCCTGGTGGAACCACCGGCTACAGGCGAACTGGCCAAATCCTGGCGCGAAGGTGGGTACCTTGAAAAGGGTAAGGTGCCGCTGGATCCCTGGGGTAATGATTATATTTATCTTAGCCCTGGGACCCGTGGTGACTTGGATATTATCTCCTACGGTGCAGATGGCACCGGAGGTGGTGATGGCAAGAACGAGGACATAAACAACTGGGATTTGGAGTGATAACTAGATTTTTCAGTATTCCTGTCTCTATTCTCAAGTCGTGTTTTGCTGGTGCACTGTCTGGCAAGAATAATTTTTTGCTTCCACTGTCGTTACGTCTTCCTCATAGTACTTTCAAAAAATCATCTAATTATACCAAGGGATACACCCTTATTGAATTGATAGTGGTGATAGTCCTGCTCGGTCTTATGTTCGGTATTACCGTTCCAAGGTTTCGCCAGAATTTATTGAGTGACTCCCTTGATGCTACATCTCTGAGACTCATAGGATTTGCGCAGGATTTACGCGAAAAAGCGATCAGTGGCCAGGTTTCCTATATGTTCCATCTCGACATACGGGAAAAAAGAATCTGGGCTTTTGCAAGCACTGCTACTGAAGAAGAACAGGAAGCTGCACGTGAGAGGGCGTATGAGTTGCCGGCTGATGTCAAGATTCAGGATGTGTGGTCCTGGAGCAGCGGCAAGGTTTTTGATGAGGCCATAATCCGTTTCAGCAGGAAAGGTTATATTGAGCAGTCCATGATTCATTTGCAGTCTGAAGATGGGCGGGAGGTGAGTCTTGAACTGACTCCCTTTCTGGGTTCAATAAAAATCCATGAAGGGTATGTTGATTTTGACAGGGGATAAAAATTTGTCGATCTCGAAAAAGCTGCGAGACGGACGGTATGGTGATTGTAATTAGTTAATTTCATTAAGTCGTGCTTTGGAGAAATCGGCCGTTTGTGAAGTCATTATAATTTGACCTGCGGTTTGTTAGATGAAAGAGTGAACCAATGATGTTGAAAATTTTGCATAACAGGGGCTTTACCTTGTTGGAAGTGATGATTGCCGTCGCGCTTATCGCGATCTCTTTGACGACGTTACTGGGGTCTCAGGCCCAAAGTGTGTCCTATGCAAACAGTGCCAAATTTGAAACCATGGCAGCCCTGTTGGCACAGAGTAAAATGAGTGAAATCACAATACAGCATGCAGACTCGCTCTCAAGTGACAGTGGGGATTTCGGCGATGATTATCCAGGCTATGCCTGGGAGGCAACGGTGAGCGATGTTTCCATTGAAGGCATGGATACCATTTCAAATTATTTGAAGCAGATAGATCTTACAGTTACCTGGGGTGTTTTTAACTACAACATCAGGCTCTATCATTATGTGCAGGTAGCAAATGAATAAGATGCACTAATGATTCAGGCACATAATACCAACAGATAACATGCTATGCGAATGATGACGGTTTCTACAAATAATAAAGGATTTACTCTCATAGAAATCCTCCTGGCATTTTTCATCTTTTCCATACTCTTTGTTACCATTTACGCCAGTTATTCAGGATCCTTTAAAACCATCAATATGACGGAATCCCGCATGGAGCTCTATCGGAAAGCTGCAATTGCCATGAATAGGATCAGCGAGGACCTTCAGGCATCCTATATCAGTGTTCTGCCGCCAAACTCCTTTGGAGAACCGGCAGGATATACTCAGTTTAAGGGAGAGGATAAAGACATCAATGGCAGGGATGCCGGTACCATGAGTTTTTTTTCCAGGGTCGCCCCCCTGTTCAGTGATGAGAATGAAATGGCTACCGGTCAACTGATTTCCTATGATGTGATACAGGGGGGCGAGGAATATGAGTTGGTCCTGCTTAGATCTGAAAACCCGGAATTTATTGACGAATCTGTAGAAAGAGAGGGAATGACCCTGTGTGACGGATTGCAGGCAATTACGTTCACCTACTTTGATGATGATGGAGAACCGCATGAAAGCTGGGATTCGGACAGTGAAGATTCTGCGGGCATTCTGCCGCGCATGGTATCGGTTTCGCTTGAATTTTTAAATTATGAGAATCCTGATGCCCCCCTTACGTTTATGACCAGTGTTGCTTTGCCGGTGCAATATCTGGGGGGAGCTGAAGATTGAAAATTGAAGATCGAAGATTGAAGATTATCAGCATACAAAACTGCTGATGATTATCGGGTAACGAAACAACCCGATGATTGACAGACAGAAGATTGGAAAAGTGAAAGGCACTGAGGCACAGAGGGGGAAACCATGTCATTTGGAACGCCTAACCTTGTCATTCGGAGTCTCCCTTCGGGCGCTTATCTCGAAAGAATGTGAGAAATCTTAAAAGTTTGAAAATAGGATCTCTCCGGCCGATGGCCGTTCGAGATGACAAGGTATAAGTAGCCGTCATAATAAGTTGCAGGATATACAGGGACAGAGGGAAGAGTAAAGGAAAAG
>JAAXQI010000224.1 GCA_012974315.1 Desulfobacterales bacterium
ATTGAAAACCTCAATGAAGCCGATGGTTCATTGGTGATCAACGGGGTGCCCGTCAAGATTCTTCAGGAGGCCCGTGATCCTAAAGACATAAAATGGAAGGAGAATGATGTCCGTTTTGTGGTGGATACCACCGGCGTTTTTAATGATCCTACTGCAGATGCCGAATCACCGGGAGGAGCATTGCGGGGCCATCTGTATGCCGGCGCTGAAAAAACACTTTTGTCTGCTCCATTTAAGATAAAGTCCAAGGGTCTTGATATGCCCGAGGATGCAGTGACCACTGTCATGGGAATAAACGATGACGATTATGTGCCTTCAAAACATAATGTTATTTCTGCAGCCTCCTGCACAACCACATGCCTGGCTTATATGATCAAGCCTTTAATGGACCAGTTCGGCGCTGAAAACTTTTTAAGTGCTTCCATGGTGACCGTGCATGCTGCAACCGGCAGCCAGCAGGTGCTTGACAGGCTTCCGGGTGCGGGGGCAACTGATTTGCGGAAAACCCGGTCAATATTGAATAATATTATCCTGACCACCACCGGAGCGGCCCGTGCCCTGGGGCTGGTTATCCCGGAGATGCAAAATATCGGTTTTATCGCAGAATCGGTTCGCATCCCCACCTCAACCGGTTCCCTGATCGTGCTGGTGCTCAACTTGCAGGATGATTTGGAAAATCCGATTAAAAGAGATCTTATAAATTCCATCTACAGGGACTATGCGCAAAGTTCTCCATACATCGATTATTCAGAAGAGCAGAATGTCTCTTCTGATATCGTCTGCATACCCTGTGCAGCCACAGTAATTGAGGGAACGGAAACCCACACCCGGACAGCGACTGTAAATGTCAACCTGGACAAGATAAAGAGCTGCAACATTGAACCGGGGGCTTCTCCGAGAATTCAGGTGCCTATTACCCAGGCCGTTATATATGGTTGGTATGACAATGAGCTTGGCAGTTATACTAATATGCTTGGGGACTTGACTGTTTCCATTACCGATAAAATGGTTTAGTTGGTGTCTGTTCAGAAATGAGGATTTTCGAAGTCTGCGCTTATCTGCCGGAGATTAAGGATTGCGAAAAAAATAAGCGCAGGCATATATATGATATCGAAGTCTTCGTTGCACTTCGCTTATCTCCGAGCATTATTTTTTGAGCATGACGCAGAGATACGACAGGTAAGCGAACAGAGTGAGACTCCGAAAGGCCATTTATGGACAGGCACTAGTTTCCTTGAGCTGGAAGAAAAGACCCTTTCTGCCTGGAGCGAAGATCACCTTAAGGACGAATTGCAGCAGCCGACAGGTTTCCAGTTTGTCGTCAGTAATAAAAGAACAGAGAAGATACTCGCTGTTTTGTTTGGCCGTATTGTTGTAGACGAGGTGGAAATTCTGAAATTAAGCGTTGCCGATTTTGCACGCAATAGGGGCCTCGGTTATCAACTGCTTGATTTTTCAATAAATTACTGCAGCTCAAAAGGAGCGGAAAACTGTTATCTTGAACTGCGGGCATCAAATGAAGTTGCTCGGCGCCTTTATGAAAAGCGAGGATTTATTACAGTGAGGACCCGCAAAGACTACTATGATGAACCGGTTGAAGATGCCATTTTGATGCAGTGTGAACTCTAGGCTTTACGAGTCAATATATGCAAATTCACGATTATTACGATAAGGAGGGTCAATGAAAAATATCAGAGACCTGGACATAAAAGAGAAAAAAGTGCTCATCAGGGTTGATTGCAATGTGCCCCTTGATGAACATGGCAATATTACAGATGATACCAGGATTCGTGGGGTGTTGCCGACTATCAACTATGCCCTGGATGAAAATGCAAAGGTTATCATCTGCTCCCATATGGGCCGCCCAAAGGGTCAGTACCAGAAGGAGTTCAGTCTGGCTCCGGTTGCCAAAAGACTCTCCAGGCTTTTGGATAAGGAGGTGAAGCTGGCACCGGACTGTATTGGGGCTGAGGTTGAAACAATGGTATCCCAGATGGCCCAGGGCGATGTCCTGCTTTTAGAAAACCTGCGTTTTCATGCTGAAGAAAAGAAAAATGACCCTGAATTCTGCAAGCAACTGGCAAAGCTTGCAGATGTATATATCAATGATGCTTTTGCTGTGGCGCACCGGGGCCACGCCTCGGTCGTGGGTGTGGTAGAATATTTTAAGGACTATGCGGCCGGCTTTTTGTTGCAGCAGGAAATGGATTACTTTAACCGTTCGGTCAGTAATCCCAGTCGTCCTCTGGTTGCTATTGTGGGCGGGGCCAAGGTTTCGAGTAAATTAGGTGCCCTGCGTAATATGATTGACCGGGTGGACAAAATGATTATTGGTGGTGCCATGGCCAATACCTTTTTGAAGGCTCAGGGGTATGGAGTTGGCTCATCCAGGGTGGAAGACGATCTTCTCGATACGGCCAATGAACTTATTGCCAAGGCGCAAAAACAGGGGGTCAAGTTATACCTTCCGGTTGATTGTATTGTTGCCGACAGGTTTGATCCCAAGGCCGAGACCAGGAGAACAACCGCGCAGGAGGTACCTGAGAACTGGATGATCCTTGATATTGGCCCGGCCTCAACCATGCTGTTTGGCGAAGCCCTTGAAGATGCAGGAACCATTATCTGGAATGGTCCGATGGGCGCCTTTGAAATGGAGGCTTTTGCCAAAGGCACTATGGCCATGGTGCGGAAATTGGCTTCTTCGCGCGCCCTGACTATTGTTGGCGGTGGCGATACGGACGTGGCAGTGCACAGTGCAGGAGAATCAAGTAATATTTCTTATATCTCAACTGGTGGTGGTGCCTTTCTCATGCTTATGGAGGGCAAGGTATTACCGGGTGTGGTAGCGCTGGAAAATAAATGAAGATTTGTCGTCAAACAAGACGAGACGACGATTGACAGAGAAATTGAAGATTGAACATTGAAAAAATACGCATAACAAAGAATCATTAAAGCTTCATTTTTTCTGTCAGTAATTGGCAGTTCAGTGTTCCATTAATCTTCAATCTTCTGTCAATCATCACCCGTCAATCGTCGTCTCGTGCCGTATGACGACAATTGCTGTATGCTGATAATCTTCAATCTTCAATCTTCAATCTTCAATGGAGCATATCATGCGACGACCACTGATAGCACTGATTTTATGATTAGTAGAAGGATAACCGGGGCATTGCGGTTCGGTCTTGTTCCAGTTTTTTGTATCGGTGAAAACCTCAAACAGAGAGAATTAGGCAATACCTTGAAAGTCCTTGAGGACCAGGTTCGGGCCGGACTTGCCGGTATTGAGTTGGCAGATGGCGGCCAGATTGTAGTTGCTTATGAGCCCGTATGGGCTATTGGAACTGGAAAAACAGCCACAGAAACCCAGGCCCAGGAAGTGCACAGCTTTATCAGAAGCCTGCTTGCAGACATATATGAGAAAAATATTGCTGACCAGGTAAGAATATTGTATGGTGGCTCGGTTAAGCCGGAGAATATAGATATCCTAATGCAGCAGAATGATATTGACGGCGCGTTGGTAGGTGGGGCTGCGCTCAAGGCGGAAATGTTTGAGCGCATTATTTGTTTTCATTAAGGTCGCATGACCTCAAATCGGGTCTCCTGAAGAGGAGCAAAAGTAAATGGTAACTATACTGACAATTGTTCATATTATGGTGTGTGTTTTTCTTGTTTCTATCGTTTTGCTGCAGCATGGCAAGGGTGCTGATATTGGTGCAACCTTTGGTGGCGGCGGTGAATCCCTGTTCGGAACCGAGGGACCGGTTCCAATAATGAACAAGATAACCACAGGTGTTGCTGTTCTTTTTATGGTGACATCAATTTCCCTGGCTTATATTTCGGCACATAGCACCACCAGTTCGGTTATGGGTGGTTATGAGACGCAGGCTCCGGTCGAGCAGGCGGCACCAATTGCCGAACCGCTGCCAGAGAAGATTCCCATGCCGACTACTCCTTATGAAGAGCCTGCGCCTGCACAGTTTCCAGGCGGCGAAGGCAATAAGACCAGCGAATAGCAGAGAGAAAGAGTACAACGAGAAAAAATTCTAAAATTGCCGAAGTGGTGGAATTGGTAGACACGCTGTGTTGAGGGCGCAGTGGGCCACGCCCGTGCCGGTTCGATTCCGGCCTTCGGCACCATGTCATAATAAGGGCCGTAATTCTAAGGAGTTACGGCTTTTTGTTTTTGGTAGTTGCGTATAGCCCGGGTAGTAACGTACAATAAAAATATGCCAGTATCTCAATCATTTGCATTAAAGAATCGTGTTCTTCTCGGAACGCTCGTTGTTTTGCTGGCAATGATATTGCTTGCCGGGGGCTGGTCCATTCCATTTCATTATGAGTCTTTTTCCATACTGTACAAGTTCGGGAAACTGAAACTCTATCTCCGCTATGGCAAGGTGCTTGGTATCACAATTGCTCTGCTTTTATTCTTTCAGGTTCTTTTGGCCTCACGCGTAAAAATTCTGGTGCAGATTTTTTCTGCTAAAAGCGCCTTAATGCTACATCGTATAAACGGGTTTATCATTGCCTGCCTGATTTTAGTGCATCCGGTGTTGATCAAGGCTTCGGAAAATTTCACCCCATATACCTTTGGGAAAAAATATTATCCGGAATTTGTCGGGATCAGCCTGTTTTTTGTTTTGTTCACCCTTTCTGTCACTGCGATCTTTCGCAGTTTTTTCAGGATGGATTACAATCGGTGGCGCCTTTTGCATCGGTTGGGAGCGACTACGGCACTGCTGATAATCCCATTTCACGTTCTTTTTGTCAGCGATACCTTTAAATCAGTGGGAGTGCCACGCGAGGCAGCTATTGTTGTTTTCAGCCTTAATATTCTGTTTATTGCCTATATTTGGTTTAAAAGATTCTTCCAGAAATGAAATCATGTTTTAGTGAAAAAATTTTAAATCTATCCCCAGGTGCATGAGAGATTTCTAAAGTCCGCCAGCTTTACAAAGCAAAGTTCCAGTCATACCTTTTAGTCATAATAAGATTTATTATTGATAAGGATCAACGCTTTTCAATCTTTTGAAGAGGAGATTCACCATGAAGAAAATAGTCTTTTTATTGTTGTTTTTTATTGTAATGGTGCCGTTTCAGGCGGTGGCACAGCAGTGGGAACTGGATCCTGCCCATACAAACTTTTTCTTCGAGGTCAAGCATACCTATGCAGCGGTAAGGGGTCAGTTTATGGACTTTACCGGCGATGTGTATTTTGATCCGGCCAATCTTACCAAGAGCAAATTTGATTTTGTGATCAAAGTAAAGAGTATTGATACCAAGATCGGCAAGCGGGATACCCATCTGCGCTCACCTGATTTTTTCGATGCCTCCAAATACCCGCTCATGACATATAAATCCTCTAAGGTTTTATATGCGGGGGCCAATAAATACATTGTTGAAGGCAAATTGACCATTAAGGATGTCACCAGGGACCTGCCACTTGAGTTTGTTTACCATGGCCAGAAAGATAACCCGGTTAAGCCAGGCCAGACAGTAACCGGACTTGATGCCAGGCTGACACTTGACCGGCTCGAATATAATGTTGGTGATGGCAAGTTTTATAAAATGGGTGTGGTTGGCAAGGATGTTGATATTATGATCACCCTGGAAATGTTGAGATAAGTAACAATATAAAAAGTTTTGTTTTTAGCAGGCTGCATTCCTGAATGGAATGCAGCCTGTTTTTTCGACAAAAAATATCTGGCTGTGTAGACGTTTTAGCGGTTACATGCATCTTATTTATTTTGTAGTGCTTATGCGTATTTCATTGACAACTTTGTTATATCATTGGAATATCTTATCCACTGTTACCCTGTTTTAGTTTGTAAACAGGACTTTACCCAAAATTGAGTTGGAGCGTTTTACATTTGCGAGACAAGCTTGTACCTCCATATAGGCATCTTCTAAGCAGAATCAACCTGGCAGTAATGAGCAGAGTTTTTCAGTGGTTTCTGCTCATTATTTTTCTGCCTCCGGTGCTATTCTCCTGCACTCCATTTGCACCTGCTGCCAGATTGGGCCAGGAAGAAACTGCAGTGCCGGATTCATTCTCCATAAAAGACTCTATTCAAGATCCCAAGCAGCGCTGGTGGGAAACGGTTGGCGATGAGCAGCTGAATAGTTTTGTCGATGAGGCCCTCACCGATAATCAGACGCTTCTTTCCTACTGGGCTCGACTTGAAAAGGCCCAGGCCCAGGCCAGGAAAGAGGGTGCAGATCTCAAACCGTCATTAGCAGGTGCTGCCGGTGCATCCTACACCAGGATCGAAACTGATAGTAGCTCAGTTGAAAATGAAAATTATTCAATCGGTCTTGTTGCCGGTTACGAAGTGGATCTTTGGGGGCGCATAAGGGCAACGAATGAGTCAGCACTTCTCAGCGCTGAAGCATCAAGGGAAGACCTTAACACTGTTGCCATGACACTTGCAGCAGAAGTTACCGAGCGCTGGGTGGCCATACTTTCCCAGAGACTGCAGCGGCAGCTTCTTGAACAACAGCTTTCAAACAACGAGACCTACCTGGAATTGGTTGAGCTGCGGTTTCGTAAGTCTCTGGCA
Organism: Desulfobacterales bacterium; assembly: GCA_012974315.1. Classification (GTDB taxonomy): domain Bacteria; phylum Desulfobacterota; class Desulfobulbia; order Desulfobulbales; family BM004; genus BM004. Next base: position 6,561 of record JAAXQI010000224.1, read on the forward strand.
TCGGCGCTCGATGTTTTCCAGCAAAGACAGCTGGTGGAAAGAAGCAAGGCGCAGCTGCCCCTGATTGAAATGCAGGAACGTATGTTGCAAAACCAGTTGGCAGTCCTGCTGGGCCGTATGCCAAACCAGTCACCGGTGATAACACGTCAGGAACTGCCGGTTCTCGATGCGGTTCCCGATGCGGGACTTCCGGTGCAATTGCTGCAGAATAGACCGGATATTGTAGCTGCGTTCAAAAGGCTGGAAGCTGTTGACCAGGATTTGGCTGCAGCCCGTGCAGACCGCCTGCCTGCATTGAGGTTAACGGGAAGCGTTGCCTATGACAGTGATCAGCTGGAAAAGGTTTTTGATAACTGGATTGCCAACCTGGCTGCATCCGTTACGGCACCTGTTTTTGATGGTGGCAGGCGTAAGGCAGAGGTGGATATAAACGAGGCGGCAGTGCAGCAGCAGCTTGCAGAATATCGGCAACTGGTTCTTTCTGCAGTCCGGGAAGTTGAGGATGCCCTGATAAGTGAAACGAAAATCAGGGAACATGTTGCGGCCTTGGAAAATCAGTTACAGGCAGGGAAAAATGCGCTGAAAGAGGCGGGAACCCGTTATCTCAATGGATTGAATGATTACCTGCCCGTCCTGACGCAGCTGCTTTCTGTACAGAGTTTGGAAAATGACTTGATCCGGCGGCACGAAGATCTTCTTGTTGCAAGGATAAGCCTCTATCGCGCCATTGGGGGATCGTGGACTGATGAGCTTTCCCCGCCGGTTAATAATAATTAAACAACAAGGGTGTAGCAAATGGCTATGCATGAAAATGATCAAAAGGAACAAGGTAAGCAGCCCGCATTAAAGCCGGCATCCCGGAATATTATGCGGCTGGTAATCTGTTTATTGCTTATTGGAGCCGGTATTATCGGGGCCCGTTTTCTCATAGCAACAAAGCCCAAGGTCAACAGGCGTCCGCCTGAAAGAATGGCACCCCTGGTCCGTACGGCAGTGTTGCAGCCGGAAAATTATACGTTCAGTATCCCTGCAATGGGCACTGTCATACCTTCCCGGGAGACTGGTCTTGAAGTTCCGGTATCCGGTGAGGTCATTTATGTGCACTCCGAATTCACAGAGGGTGGCATGTTTGCGCAAGGTACGAAGATACTGCAGGTGGACCCGAAGGACTATGAGCTGGCTGTGCAGCAGAAACGAAGGGCTCTTGCAGATGCTGAGTATTCCTTAAAGCTTGAACAGGGCCACCAGGATGTGGCGCGCCAGGAATGGAGCCTGCTTTATGGTGACAAAGTCGTAAATAAGGGAGAAAGCGACCTGGCTTTACGAAAGCCCCATCTGGAAAAAGTCCAGGCAGAAATAGCGGCAGCAAAAGCTGAACTGGAACAGGCAGAAATTAATCTTAACAGAACCACTCTGACAGCGCCGTTCAATGCCCTTGTTTTAAAGAGCTACGTTGAGCTGGGATCCCAGGTTTCATCCCAGAAGAGATTGGCTGACCTGGTGGGGACAGATACCTACTGGGTCCAGGTTTCATTGCCGGTTGACAGGCTCAGGTGGGTCCAGGTTCCTAATGGCGACCAGGGAGCCGGCTCTGAGGTAGATATCTTTTACCGGGCAGACAATGTGAAAACAGGCAGGGTTGCCAGGCTTCTTCCCGATCTTTCAAAAGAGGGACGCATGGCCCGTCTGTTGATCGAGGTTGCTGATCCCCTTGATTTGCAGGCAAAGGATGAAAAGCAGCCAATGCTCCTGATAGGCGAATTTGTCCGGGTGTCCATTGAGGGTGAGGAACTGCATAATGTTTATCGGGTTCCGCGGTCAGCCCTCCGCAATGACAGAGAAGTCTGGATTGTTGATGAGGAGAGCAAGCTGGCAATACGTCCTGTAAAAACAATCTGGAGAGACCAGGATACCGTGGTGGTGCAGGACGGATTCAAACCCGGAGAGGCCCTGGTTATTTCTGATATCCCGGCCCCTGTTGCAGGTATGGACTTAAGGGTTGAACTGGATGGCAAAAGAGAGCAGCAAACCGATCAACAGGTGCAGGATAGCAAATTAAAATAAAAACCTATGGAAAATCCCGAACAAAATATTGCCCATAAGCGGGGGCCTATATCCTGGATGGCTGGGCGTTCCGTTACCGCCAACCTCCTGATGCTGGTGTTGCTCATTGGCGGTTTCGTCATGGCCCAGAATATCAACAAGGATGTGTTCCCGGATTTTGAAATAGATCGTGTAAACATCTCCCTGGTTTATCCGGGTGCAAGCCCGGAGGAAGTTGAACGGGGTGCTATTCTGGCGGTCGAGGAGGCAATTCAGGACATAGAGGGGATTGAGGAGATGACTGCCACGGCCAGGGAAGGCTCTGGAACCGTGTCTGTAGAAATCATCGAAGGTGAGGATGTCTTGGCAGTAGCCCAGGAAATAAAAAATGCTGTAGACAGAATTTCATCTTTTCCTGAGGATGTCGAAGACCCGAGGGTTGCGGATTCAAGTCATAAGCATTACGTGGTCTCGCTTGCCCTTTATGGTGATCAGACCGAGCATGTTTTGCGGGAAATGGCTGAAACCGTCAGGGATAAACTTCTCATGGACCCTGATATCTCCCAGGTTGACCTAACCGGTGTGCGGGATTATGAGATCAGCATCGAAATATCGCAGAATGCATTGCGGACGTATGGTCTGACCCTTGACGGAGTTGCAAGTATTGTAAGGCGTGCTTCGGTTGATGTGCCGGGAGGTGCAATCAAGACAGAGGGCGGCGATGTACTGGTCCGGGTTACTGAGCGGCGCGATGTGGGTAAAGAGTTCGGCAGTATCCCGATTATTTCCACAGCAGAGGGCACCGAACTCTTATTAGAGGATATTGGAGTCATTCGGGACGATTTTGAGGAGACGGACCGGTTTGCGACCTTTAACGGTAAACCGGCAGTAATGGTTGAGGTATACAGGGTCGGAGAGCAGACTCCTGTATCCGTATCAGATGCGGTTCATAGCCAACTGGAAGACCTCAACTCTATTCTTCCTGAGGGGTTATCTCTCATAGCCAGGAATGATCGTTCGAAAATATACCGCCAACGATTGAACCTGATGCTCCGCAACGGTTATATCGGATTGGGGCTCGTTTTTATTCTGCTGGCAGTTTTTCTGGAAGCAAGATTGGCCTTCTGGGTGAGCCTTGGTATTCCCATATCATTTCTGGGCGGTTTTCTGATACTTCCGGTAATCGGGGTGACATTCAATATGGTGTCCATGTTTGCCTTTATCGTCACATTGGGAATTGTGGTGGATGATGCCATAGTGGTCGGTGAAAATGTCTATTATCATCGCCAGCAGGGCCTTGCCTGGCCTGAGGCCGCTGTGACCGGAGTCCGGGACATTGCTATGCCGGTGACATTCAGTGTGCTTACGAATATGGTGACCTTTTTGCCGATTCTTTTTGTACCCGGTTTTATGGGCAAGGTATTCAGGGAGATTCCCCTTGTCGTGGTTACCGTCTTTTTTATTTCACTCATTGAGTGCCTTTTTATTCTGCCGGCCCATCTTGCCCATAAGAAGGATGCGAGTGAGGGATGGTTCTTCTCCCGGCTGCATGAATGGCAGCAGCGATTCGGTGCTTTTTTTACCCGCATGGTCCGTACCCGGTATGGCCCTTTTCTCAGTCTTGTTTTGCGTTGGCGCTATATCTCCTTTTCAGTCGGATTGATGATCCTTTTGCTGGCCTTTGGCTATATCAAAAGTGGCCGCATGGGGTTTGAACTCTTTCCCAAGATCGAATCAGACTATGCTGCGGCAACGGCAAACCTTCCTTTCGGTACATCAGTAGAGAAAACCAGGGAGGTACAGCAAATTCTCCTGAGGGCAGGTCAGGTTGTTGCGGAGCGTAATGGCGGTGACAGGCTGATCGAAGGCATTTATGCTTCGGTGGACGGGAGCCAGACCCGGGTTCGCATATACCTGACGCCGCCCAAGGTCCGTCCCATGTCCACAGCGGAAGTGACCCGGCTGTGGCGGGAAGAGGTGGGTGAGATAGCCGGTCTTGAGTCAATCAAGTTTGAATCTGATGCAGGAGGTCCGGGACGGGGAGCCGCTATTTCAGTGGAATTAAGCCATCGGGATATTGAGGTGCTGGAGCATGCAAGCGCTGAACTTGCAGCGGCCATGGAATATTTCCCCAATGTGATTGATATTGACGACGGATTTGCACCCGGTAAACAGCAGATAGATTTTAAAGTCCGCCCGGAAGCCCAAAGCCTCAACCTGCATGCAGTTGATATCGCACGCCAGGTCCGGCAATCCTATTACGGTGCCCAGGCACTGCGGCAGCAGCGGGGACGCAACGAAGTTAAGGTAATGGTGCGCTTGCCCAGGGAAGAGCGGATTTCCGAGTTCCACCTCGAGGAGATGATTCTCCGGACTCCGGATGGTGGAGAGGTGCCGCTGCTTGAAGCGGTTGACCTCGAGCGGGGAAGGGCTGACACGAGTATTGAGCGGCGGAACGGCAGACGGGTGATTACGGTTTCAGCAGATGTGCGGCCGAGAAGTCAGGCTGTACAGGTAACGGAAGCCCTGAATACCGAGATACTTCCAAAACTGAGCAGTCGTTATCCAGGACTGAGCTACGGTTACCAGGGGCGTCAGGCTGACAGGGCGGAGAGTATCCAGAGTCTTCTTAGAGGTTTAATGATCGCCTTGATTATTATTTATGCCATGTTGGCCATTCCATTAAATAGTTACATCCAGCCAATGGTCATTATGCTTGCTATTCCATTTGGCTTGGTAGGAGCGGTTCTCGGGCATATCATTATGGGGTACAGCCTGAGCGTCTTAAGCCTGTTCGGAATCGTGGCCCTGTCAGGAGTGGTTGTCAACGACTCGCTGGTGCTTATTCATTTAGCCAACCGGCGCCGCAATAATGGTTTGGTCCCGGTTGATGCGATCCAGGCTGCTGCCATACAACGTTTCCGCCCGATTCTGCTCACTACCCTGACCACCTTCGGTGGCCTGGCCCCAATGATATTTGAGACATCCCGCCAGGCCAGGTTTCTCATCCCTATGGCCATCAGCCTTGGCTACGGGATTCTTTTTGCCACCGTCATAACTCTTTTAATCGTGCCTTCAGTGTACCTTATTGTTGAGGATGTCAGAAAATTGTTTGCGGCAGGAAATTGATAAACCTAATAAGTTTTTAGTGAGGTAAAATTATGAAAAGGCTTAGTCAGTACTTTTTGCGAGGACTTCTCTTTCTTGTCCCCCTGGTCGTAACTCTTTATGTCATTTACTGGGTCTTTGTCAAAATTGATAGGATTCTCAGTCTTCCAGTTCCCGGTATGGGCTTTGTCGTCACCATTGTTTTTATCACGCTGGTTGGCTTTGGGGCCTCGAATTTTTTGACCCGGAATCTCGTACAACTGGTGGATAGGATCTTTGCCAGGCTGCCGCTGGTAAAGATGATCTATACAGCCATCAAGGACCTTGTGAATGCCTTTGTCGGAGATAAGAAAAGTTTCAACCGGCCGGTTCAGGTTGTCATTGACAGGGAGAGCAATCTCAGGGTCATTGGCTTTGCGACCCGGGAAAGTCTTGACTCAATCGGCATTAAAGACAGTATGGCAGTCTATCTCCCCCAGTCCTATAACTTTGCAGGTAATCTCATTATTGTTGACAGGGAGCAGATAATTCCCATGTCAGCCGACCCGGGCGAGGTGATGAAGCTTATCGTATCAGGTGGTGTTTCTTCCCAATGAAACAGAA
>JAAXQI010000028.1 GCA_012974315.1 Desulfobacterales bacterium
CGTCGGCAGCGTCAGATGTGTATAAGAGACAGGCCTTCTCTCAGGCAGGCCAAAATACCATTTTGGATTATAAAATGAAATAATAGGAGTCGTGAACATGGCAGGAGAAAATGTAAAACACCTTACAGATGCAGAGTTCGATGAGTATGTCTTAAAAGGAGATTTGCCAAGTCTGGTTGATTTCTGGGCACCCTGGTGTGGGCCCTGTAAGGCTATCGGACCCGTGATTGAAGAGCTTGCCGAGGAATTTGCCGGCAAGGTGCAAATCACTAAAATGAACGTCGATGATAATCCAACAACTCCAGGGAAGTTTAGTATCAGAGCGATCCCAACCGTTATACTTTTCAAAGGTGGCGAGATCATTGACCAGAAAACCGGAGCAGTAGGCAAGACTGAGCTGATTGCGATGCTTAATAAGGCATTATAAAAAATTGCACCTGCTATCCAACATCGCATAATGGCAAATACCGACTACCAACTCATTATTCTTGGGGGTGGCCCAGCCGGCCTGACCGCAGGATTGTATGCTGCCAGGGATCGCCTGCAAGTCATGCTTGTGGAAAAAGGCGTTGTGGGGGGCCAGGTATTGGTTACCGATTGGATTGATAATTATCCAGGTTTCCCGGAAGGGATATCAGGCTTTGACCTGGTTGAAAAAATGGCTGCCCAGGCTAAGCGCTTTAAGCTTGAGACAAAAAATGCCAATGTGGTCAAGGTAGAGCTTACTGAAGCAAAGAAAAAACTTATTCTTGAAAGTGGCGGGGAGTTGACCTGTCAGGCATTGATCATTTGTACCGGCGCCCGGCCCAATAAGCTTGGCCTGCCCGGCGAGGAAGAATTCACCGGCCATGGGGTTTCCTTCTGTGGTACCTGTGACGGCCCCTTTTTTCGGGACCAGGAAATAATTGTTGTCGGGGGAGGCGATACTGCGGTCCAGGAGGCAGATTTTCTTACAAGATTTGCCAGCAAGGTGATTGTGGTTCATAGGCGGGATAAATTGAGAGCTACAAAGGTGTTGCAGGAGAAAGCCTTTGCTAATGAGCGGATAGAGTTTATCTGGAATTCAAACGTGGTTGCCATTGAAGGGGAAAAAGAAGTAGAGCGGGTGAGGATACGCAACAATAATGGTGAGGAAAGCGAAATCGCTGTCAGCGGAGTTTTTATCCTTATTGGCACTATCCCGAACAATGAAATGCTTCCCCTGGAGCAGTTGGGTGCAGATGAGTATGGTTTTATTATAACGGATGCTGAGATGCGCACCAAGGTGGACGGGGTTATGGCTGCAGGGGACATACGAAGCAAGAAGGTGCGGCAGGTTATAAATGCTGCCGGTGAGGGCGCCGTGGCTGCCATAGCTGCTGAACATTATTTTAACAAATTGGACTAAATATAATGCAAACCCTTTTTTTAAAGCACAAACATTTGTTTATTTGCCTCATGATATTTTTTCTACTGTTGCCGTTAACGGGCTGCTCAAAAAATAATTTCATGTCGTCGCTTGGCTTTGGTTCAAAAACGGAAGACTCCGTTGAATCCCTTGCCATGAAGGGATTGGATTATTATGAACATGGAAAATACGACAAGGCTAAAAAGTCCTTTGAGACGCTTTTGAACCGTTATCCATTCAGCGAATACAGCCTGCTTGCTGAGCTCAAAGTTGCTGACAGTACTTTTTATTTGGAAGAGTATGAAGAGGCCGTGCTGCAGTATATGGATTTTGAGGAGCGTCACCCTACAAATGAGGCCATCCCGTATGTTATGTTTCAAACAGGCATGTGTTATTATAAGCAGATAGATACAATTGACCGGGATGCTGGCAATGCCACCAACGCTATCTATTCATTTTCAAAGCTGTTACGGGCATTTCCCAATTCATCATACCAGGATGAGGCAATGACCAGAATAAAGGCTGCAAGGAATTTTCTGGCCAACCATGAATTTTATGTTGCAAGTTATTCTGAGAGAACCGGAGCATATGAGGAGGCTGAAGCCCGTCTTGAATATCTCCTGAAAGAGTATCCCGAATCAACAATTGCCCCACAAGCAAAAATTTTGCTGGAGCAACTGAAAAGTGACAATCCTCCTGGTAGAAGCACGTTTGGCTGGTTGCCCCAAAAGCTGCCGGATTGGGAAGACCTTACACCTGAAAAGTAGCAGGTCTATCTCACAGTCTCTGCCTGGTTACCCATGGGCAGGAAAGACAAAAAAGCCGCATGGAATCAAGTGATCCACGCGGCTTTTCTATTTTTTATACCACAGTGCTTCTTAAGCAAACTCAGCTGCACCAAGCCTGGACCAAAGGGAGACTCCGGTCCAGTTACTATTGAAAAGTATTTAATGAATTTCGAAAACGGTTTCGCTCAAATTGCTTATTTTATCCAGTGAAACTTCCATCGCTTTAACTGGACACACTGTAACGCAAAGGCCGCAGCCGCTGCATTTTTCAGGATCAAAAATTACAGCCATCTCGGGACGCTTGAGCCAAAGGGCTCCTGTCGGGCAGATTCCGGTACAGGCGCCGCACTGGAAACATTTTTCGTCATCACGGTGAATGGATGTTGCAACACTTTCGGCCTTAACATCGAGGCCCTTGAGGTAGTTGAGGCCCTTCTTGATGTTATCCTTGTGCCCCCGCAACTCCAATATCATCACTCCTTCATGCTGGGGGAGAATTGTCGCTTTTAAAATGTTGAATTCCACATCAAACTGCTTGACCAGCTGGCAGATGATAGGTTGATCGACAATGTCCTTGGGGAATCTCAGTATATAGATTCTGGTATACACGATAGTTGCCTCGTTGTTGTTTTTAGTAAATATCTAATTAGATCAGGGTAATTTTTCTTCCAGGTCCTTCAGTAATTCCTCTAGTGATGCTTGCGTATCTAAGATAATCAATTCAGAGGCTGCAAGTTCGTCCGGCGCCTGGAATCGTTTTTTTT
>JAAXQI010000040.1 GCA_012974315.1 Desulfobacterales bacterium
TTCGTGGACTTATTTTATTTTTCAAAGTTTCCAATAATGACGTAATCTTAATTAGTCACTCGATCATCAACAGGGTAATTGAAACTGTAGCATCCTAACAATATGGGCTTATTCTTTACATGCGATCATTCAGCCTCTTTTTTTTCATAGCGTTATTTATAACATCAGCATTCTTAAACTGCACACTCTATGGCTCCATCGCCAGGGTTCCTTATTTTGGCATCACCATAACGGAGTATGCTGAAAAAGAGAGGGATATTTTCCTGCTCATGTATATTGCCGGAGGAGGATTGCTGCCCGAGAATGAGAAAATCAGGGATATAAGTATGTCACTGGCTCGGAGAGCCCATAAATAAGCATTCAGAGACACGGCCCTGCTCACTGAACCAATTGGCCCTTATGCAACCCGCAAAACCTTTGATCTGGCAGCAGCCCTTATTCGTATACTATACTGGATACCCCCCTTCGCTTTAGCTCTTCTTTTTCTTATTATCCTCATACCCAGACCACGACCTTCAAACGAAGAAGAATAGTTTTCAGGTCGTCCTTTGCCGGTCATTATTTACTTTGTGCTGATGCAGCAAGGCTTGTAGAGATAAATTCCCGAATGCCTTCTGTATAAACCTGTCCGCTTGTCAGAAAGCCATCATTGTGGCCGCCGCGAATTTCAAGAAATTTTTTGGGCTCTCCGGCGCTTTCATACAGCTGGAGCCCATTCTCAAAGGGAATTATGTCATCATGGGGACTATGTATAATCAGTACCGGGCAAGAAACAGAATGGAGAAACTTTCTCGTATCATACCTGAATCTGCTTAAAAGCCTCACCGGGGCATAGGGATACAGTTTCGCACCCATATCCGGAATAGAAGTAAAGGCCGACTCAAGCATCAAAGCTCCCACCATTTTTCGGGAAGCAATATATGCTGCGATGGCTGCGCCAAGTGACCTGCCGAAAACAACGATCTTCTGCCCAGGGATTTTTCTTGATTCAGTGAGATACCTCCAGGCAGCCTCTGCATCAAGATAGGTGCCCTGCTCTGAAATTGAGCCATGGCTGCGCCCATACCCGCGATAATCAATAATCAGGGTTGAAAGACCAAGGTCGTGAAATATCTTCAGGGAATCGAGACGGTGGGAAATATTCCCTGCATTGCCGTGAAAAAAGAGAAGCACTCCCCTTTCTTCCCTGGCAGGAATGAACCAGCCATGCAGTTTTATATGGTCGCTTGTCGTTAAAGTAACCGACTCGTAATCCAGGCCGATATCAGCTGGACTTGCTGTCAGCTTTCCTGTGGGATAAAAAATCATCCTGCCTTGCATCAGAAACAGGTAGAGGCAAAACGAACCATATATGGTTAGTACAATAAATAAAGCAGTTCCAATAATACCGGGCATTTCTCCTCTTTTTACCACGTCCTGAATCCCTTAACCTGTAATCAGGCAATTCCCATTTAAAAAAGCTGATGAATCTCGGATAATTTGTAAAAAGTCTCGCATTCAATAACGGGGCCTAGTAAAATCAATACATTACAGGCGCATTACCTGTCCGTCGAGTGGTTTTTATGAGACCGACAATCTTCACCGCTTATACTTTATACTAAAAGTAATTCCTTTTTCAAACAGTAACAAAATGATAGTTACTGCTCCCTTTGTATTTTTAAATTTCTTTTATGCAGGTAAAAACCATAACAGCTATCAAAACAAAAATTACAGACTGTCCTGCTTCACACCTTTACCTGATACCGGGAACAGCAACCGCCCATTGTACAACGCAGTTGCTTACTGTCGGCTATGTATCCGGGAGTTGTATTGTTTACTTTTTTGCTGATAAAAAAAGTCACAAGGCATAAAATATATTCAGAAACCCTGCGGTGGCCTATGGGGTCTATGAAAACTACGAGGATGTGATGGAATTTCAATCCATGAATAGTATTGAATCATACAGTTTCGGCCATATAGTAATCAACGGCACCAGTTACACCAAGGATGTTATCATCTATCCGGATGGTAGAATTGAAAGCCCCTGGTGGCGTAACCAAGGGCACGAGCTTGCGCTAATTGATCTTCAGGATTTAATAGCAACATCACCGGAAATCATCATCTGCGGTACCGGTGCAATGGGCCTTATGCAGCCCTCTGCCGAATTAAAAGAATATCTCGGAGACCACAATATCGACTTCATTGCCCAGAAAAGCTCCAAGGCCGTTGAAACCTACAAGCAATCGTCAGGCAACAAAAAGGTAGGCGCCTGTTTCCATTTAACCTGTTAGTGTCCATATAGTACTGTCTCCGGATAAATTCCTTTCCATACCATCCAGTAGGTAGCCACATGTTCTACGGTTTCACCTTTTTCATCCTGCACAATAACCGTATCTGTATCTTTGTCGTATCTGAGGCTTATTGAACGGCCATTGACTTCATCTATAATTTGCTGCGTATCACGCAGCATTTCCAAGCGATATGCATTTGCCTTTCCATCTGACTCCACACCAATGATTAACTCTTTTTCCCTGGCCCCTGGCCCTGGCTTCAAAAAAGAAAATAATCCTCTTCTTCTCTGATAGTAATCCGCATAGGGGTCGTTTGAATAATCCCTCGAATATCCTGTTTTGAGTGAAAGAACCTTTGTCTGGGGATATCGTTTCCGCCATTTCTCCCAGGATGTGATTGTGGAGGAAAGCCGTTTCATTTTTGCCCCTGTCATGGGACCTGTTACCGCCTTCCGTTTCACCTGCAGCCAGAGAGATTCAGTTTGATGATCATACATTAAAAGATTACTTTTATAGAGTTGGCCGCTGACCCCGAAGGTCAACTCCCTGCCATCTATTTCCCGGACGAAGACCGCGCCCGCATAGGCAAGCGGTCACCAGCTAACCAGTATAGGCAGGCCTCCTATTCTGTCATTGACAAGTTCATGCCAGGAGAGGA
>JAAXQI010000179.1 GCA_012974315.1 Desulfobacterales bacterium
GTACCAATCTTTACTAGTCCGGTTATTGTATGCAGGAGAGTTGTTTTCCCGGCACCGTTTGCCCCTATGATAGTGACTATCTCACCCGGATCAACATGCATTGAGATGCGTTTTAGCACCCGCAGCTTACCGTATCCCGCTTCAAGATTTTTAACCTTTAACATTGTTCTCCTGCGGCATAATTTGCAGTATTAATCTTTGTTTATTCTTCATTCTTGGGGCAGCTATCAACGGGCAGCTAAATAAAGTGAAAATTTGAAGATTGAAGATTAAGAAAAATCATCTTTTTCTTCATGCGCCCCACACTTTTATTTCTGTTAACTGGCAACTCCTGTCCTTCCATCCTTCATTCTTCAATCTTCAATCCCTACCCCTCGTCCCCCAGGTAGACACGGATTACTTCCTCGTTCTGCTGAATATTATGCGGCAGGTCTTCGGCAATCTTTTCGCCAAAACTTAACACCACTATCTCGTCAGATATGTCCATAACCAGAGACATATCATGCTCAACGAGCAGGATCGTTACACCGCTTTCCCGTATTTTTGTAATAAGCCGTCCTATTTCAGCTGTCTCGTAAATATTAAGACCTGCTGCAGGTTCATCAAGCAGGAGCAAAGTTGGTTCTGTGGCAAGAGCCCTGGCAAATTCCACCCCGCGCTGCTGGCCAAACGAAAGATTACTGATCTCTATATCCGCACAGTCGGCCACACCAAGAAGATCAAGATACTCCATACCTTTATCCCTGATCAGCCTTTCTTCAGGCCATGTCCAGGGCAAGTTCAACATTCCGGCCATGAACCCGGCTTTGCTCCTGATGTGCCTTCCGAGCATGACATTTTCAAGCGCGGTCATACCGTGAAAAAGCTTTATATTTTGATATGTCCTTGACAGGCCAAGCCTGGCAATCTGGTATGGCTTGCGCCCGTTGATCTTCGTTTCATTGAAATAAATAGTCCCGGAATTAGCCGGAAGGTTACCGGCAATCAGGTTAAACAGCGTTGTCTTCCCGGCTCCGTTCGGCCCAATGACTGCTTTTATCATGCCCTGCTCTACCCCGAAGCTGACACTGTTCACAGCATGCAGGCCACCGAAATGTCGATTCAGGTTTTGTATTTCGAGAAGAGCCACGACTTATAATTCCTTGCAAGCGTTCCTGTAATTAGTTTTAAAAAAATCCATATAGATATTAGATTTCAAGCAACTGTTCAATTCTCAATCGCCGACTCTTCTTTATCCTGTGTCCTGTAAAGAGCTAACAATGATTTTATCTTCTGCCATGGATTAATTTTCAATATCCCTTCCGGGGCAAAAAGCATGATAATAACCAGGATAACCCCAAAAACCGCATCATCATAAGACCCGAAAACTCCCCGTAAAGAGAGGAAATTCAGCACAATTCCCATGATAAGCGCGCCCCAGATATTTGCCATACCGCCCACTGCAACAATGGCTACATAACGCACTGATTTCATGACCCCAGCCTCCGAGGGCCCGATCCCACCATTGTAGTGTGTGACAAACACACCTGCAAGGGCTGCAAATACAGCACTTAAGATAAATATATAGAGCTTGTACCGGGCCGTATTCACCCCCATGGCATTGGCAGCCTCTTCAGCTCCGTGAATTGAGCGCAAGGCCCTGCCCACCCTGGAATGGATCAGATTCAGCAACAAAATAACTGCGACAACAACCATACCCCAGGCAATATAATAATTTGACACCCGGGCAACAAAATTGCCGCTTACCTCAAGACCTGGAAATAATTCAAATCCTGGAACCTCAGAGATCCCGTCAGCCTCTCCAAAGTATGTGCTTGCAAGGGCAATACGAAAAATTATTATGCCAAAACCAAGGGTTGCCATGGCAAGGTAATGGCCTTTTAGTTTCAAAATAGGCCCGCCAATTGCCAGGGCAATCACACCGGCTGTCAAAACTGCTATAATACAAGCTGCCCAGGGCTGAACAGTAAGGAGTGTTTCTCCATAGAGACTTCTGCTGTCAACCAGCAAACCGATCTTATCCATAAATACAACCAGCCCATGATCCATGAAAGGCATCAGGTTATGGGTGGTAAGGACTCCAGCCAGATAGCCGCCAATGGCAAAAAAACCGGCATGCCCCAATGAAATCTGCCCACCATATCCCATAAGAACGCAAAGCCCGATGACGACTACCGAGTAATAGGCCGACATGGTCAACTGGGTCAGATAGTAGGTTGTTTCCGTATATTGCGTCACAAGCTGAATAGTCACCACTGCAGCCAACAGGAAAAAAACCGGGATGTACCGTTTGAACAAATCCATTAGAATTCCTTCAGGCTGGCAGCCTCGCTGCTGCCAAACAGGCCGTGCGGTCTGATAAACAGAATGAGGAGCAAAATAGACGTGGCGATGGCATCCTGAAAAGCCAGGGGCAGCACCGAGATGGAAAAGGCCTCAATGATACCGAGCAGCAAACCGGCTGCAACTGCAGCCAGGCTATTGCCCAGGCCACCGATAACCGCAACGGTAAAACCCTTGATTGCCAGATTGGGCCCCATTGAATAATCGGAATAGGTAATCGGTGACATAACACAGCCTGCCACGGCTCCTATACCTGCAGAGAGCACAAAGGACAGGGTGACCATGTTTTTCGCATTTATACCGCACAGAGTTGCTGCCCGACGGTTTGCGGCACAAGCCCGCATCTCACGCCCCAGAGAGGTGAACTTGAAAAACAGGCTTAAGCCCGCAACCATAAGGGAACACACACCTATGACCCAAAGGACCTGGGGCGAGATTCTCGCCCCCAGGATTGTTACAGAAGTAACCTCGTTACCGATAAAATAGGGCAGGGCACGGACACTTTCCCCCCAGACGTGCAGCGCCGCTTCCCGGACCAGAATGGAAATACCAATGGTGATAATTATCATCCGTAAAACT
>JAAXQI010000086.1 GCA_012974315.1 Desulfobacterales bacterium
CCAATGACCCCACTGTGCCGCGGCCGGTCCGACCGTAAAAAAGCTCATGGCAGAATATCCGGATGAAATCCGGCTAATCCTCAAAAATTACCCTTACAGATACCGTGATTACTCCCATCTTGCTGCCGAGTCCCTGCTGGCAGCAGGAGACCAGGGAAAATACTGGGAAATGCATGATATAATGATCAAAAACTCACCAACGCTGGACCGGGAAAGCCTGATCCGCTATGCAGGAGAATTAAAACTGGATGTAAAACGATTTACCAGCGACCTGGACAGCATGAAACATAAAAAACAGATTGAAGAGGATGGAAATCTGGCAATAGCAATGGACCTGTACAACACACCCACTTTTTTCATCAACGGCAGAAAGGTTATTGGCAACAGGCCCTATAAATATTTGAAGAAAATCATTGAAGAGGAGCTTGCCTATGTCAAAAAGTAACTGGCTCTTCATTGCGTTTATCCTGTATGCAATGCACCTCTTCATTTTTCCTCCAGCAAGCTCTGCAGGACATCTTGAACCGTTCAAACACTCTCCCTTCCCCCAAAATAATCCCCAGACTCCTGAAAAAGTAGAACTGGGCAAGATGCTTTTTTTTGACAGACGCCTTTCAGGGGACGGCACCATGAGTTGCGCCACCTGCCATATTCCCGAGTTGGGTTTAAGCGATGGCCAGGCCATTTCCTTAAGCTACCCCACCACCAAAAACTGGAGAAACTCCCCAACCCTTATCAACGTGGCTTTCAGCAAATTTCTCTTTCATGACGGAAGGGCTGAAACACTGGAGGACCAGGCCCTGTTCCCCATGATGTCATCCTTTGAAATGAACCAGAATCTTGATTTTGTTGAGGAGGAAATAAGGTCTGTGCCGGAATATCTGAAACGTTTCAACGAGGTGTTCGGCTCCGATGATATAACCAGGGAGAGAATGGCTATGGCCATTGCCGCTTTTGAAAGAACGCTCATCTCCCGCAATGCGCCTCTTGACAGTTATCTCAATGACAATATGGATGCCCTCTCGCCTGAAGCAAAAACGGGATATGAAATTTTTACCGGCAAGGGAAAATGTACTGAATGCCACTACAACATAAATCTTAGTGATGACAAATTCCACGCCCTGAATGTGCCTGAGCATCCGGAATTTCAGACAGATCCCAGAGTAGCTGCAACCAGAAGATTTGTCGCAAAACTCAATCACTATGAGGATTTTCGGAACCTGCAGGAGGACCCGGGCAGATACCTGATCACCAAGGATAAAAATGACTGGCGCGCCTTTAAAACTCCTACCCTGCGTGATATTGCCAAAACCGGCCCTTACATGCACAACGGCGTTTTCGAAACCCTGGAGGATGTGATCGATTTTCTTGATCAAGGGGGCGGCCCCGGTAATGCTGTTTTAAAACCGCTGCATTTAAATGGAGCCGAAAAACGTGCTCTCAAGGTATTCATGGTTGAGGCTCTGAGTGGGGATGATATAATAATGCACACTCCGAAAATACCTTGAATCTCGCTGCTTGGTTCAACAAAACCCTCAACCTGGTATTGCGGGTTTTGTTGACAACAAGACTCAATTAATGCTAATTTTAAAAAAAACATTAAAAAAAAACTCTGGAGAAAACATGACTCAATATACTAATAATTATGCATGGCTGGCTGAAAAATACGGCAAGGTAATGGAGAACCACCAGGAACTCGGCAAGGCGTTACGTGAGGCCGGGCCCATACCGGAAAAAGATGCCCACCTTATCCAGCTTGCAGCTGCAGCTGCTTCCAAGGCCGAAGGTGCAGTGCATTCACATGTCAGGCGCGCCCTGGAAGCAGGGGCCACCCCGGAGGAGATCTACCATACAATTATTCTCCTCACCAGCACCATCGGCTTTCCGGCAGTTGCTGCTGCCCTGTCATGGACCAAGGATACTGTTGAAGGCTAATCCTTAAGATAAAAGATTTCCGGAATCATAAAGACCTTACTTCTGAGCAACAGGAGGAACTGGAAGTTTGCCTGCACAAATCGTCTCAGGAAGGTCGCATTCCTTGCGCAAGTGCCCTTGAAATAGCAAAATCACTGGAAATCCCTGCTGCTGTTGTTGGCCAAACAGCCAATAATCTAAATATCAGAATTAAAAAATGCCAAATCGGCTGCTTTTAAATAGCGCCAGCAAGTCCAGCACTATCTATGAAATCCTTACATGAAGCCCTTATCATACGAATGAAGGGTGATGATATTAAAGAGGTAACAGATCAGGTTGCCTCTGAGATAGGTTTCACTCTCAACGTCAATGAAAAGCAGGTTGTGACCCTACTCTGCACCCCTTCTGAACTTGATGCCATGGCAATTGGCTTTCTGCTATCCGAAGGTATTCTCAAAAACAGGGAATCCTTGCTTGATGTGCAGATGAATGAAAAAGAATTCACTGTTTCCGTAACTCTGAAAGATCTTCCGGACGACATTGATGCGACCTTTAATAAGAAAACTATAACTTCCGGTTGCGGTCAGGGTATAACCTATACCGATGCTGAAAGCCTTAGAAGTCTTCCTCCAAACAGGAGCATGCTGCAGGTTTCACCTGATAATATCAGGAATATGCTCAAAGAATTCAGGACGATTTCCGAACTTTTCACAAAAACAGGTGGTGTCCACAGCGCCGCATTGGTTGACAAAGAAAAAATCATCCTTTTTTCTGAGGATATCGGCCGCCACAATGCAGTGGACAAACTCCTCGGCAAAGCATTTCTGGCCGGGATTCCCACAGATGACAAGATCCTGCTTTCCAGCGGCAGGATATCAGGCGAGATAATGACCAAGGTTATCCGCAACCGCATACCTGTTATGATAAGCCGTACAGCACCAACCTGCATGTCTATCACTTATGCAGAGGACCACGGTGTTACCTTGATAGGCTTTGCAAGAGGCAGCAGAATGAATATATACACGCATCCGCAAAGAATAATATTATAGGGTTTACGGAAAAAGGCACAAAGCGCGTGAAGAACTAAAAAATCCTTGCTTGGCAGAAGGGATAAATTCAGCATGATAGAGTATTTTTTCATTGCCGAACGGAGAAAGTATAAATTGGAGTTTATTTCATTTAGCACTGAGCATCGCTTTACATTCCTTGCCTGTTGATCTTCTACCTATTGAAATACCATGTACCCTAAAAAACTGTATCTTGAGGTTACCACCAACTGCAATATGAGTTGCGGAATGTGCGTAAAAAACGCGCCAGGCAGTTCGATATCAAACCAACACCTGAATATTGCTATATTCAAAAAACTGCTGCCCTACCTCTCACATGTACAGGAACTCGTGCTCAACGGCATTGGCGAACCTCTGCTGCACCCTGATTTACTCTGGATGATTTCCAAGGCTCATGAACAGATGGCAGATAAGCGAGCTAGCGAGACTTCGGATAAGCGAGCTAGCGAGACTTCGGAGGACTGCTGGATAGGCTTTCAAACGAACGGCCTTCTACTCACTTCCTCACTCACAGAACAGCTTTTAGATGCCGGGCTGAATCGTCTCTGCATTTCCGTAGATAGCGTTCCGGAGAAGCAAAAATGCGGAATTTCTTTAACTCATAGTAACGACCTGCCTGCCTCTCCCTTTTCGATGGTAGATGCAGTACGAAGGCAAAAAAACAAATCCCGCTTTCAACTCGGTGCAGAAATTGTGCTCCTGCGAGAAACATTGCCGCAACTTCCCCAGCTCATACAACGGCTCGCAGAAGAAGGTGTCGATTTTATCCTGGTCTCCCACCTCCTGCCCTATCACAAAGATGCCGAACCCCAATCCCTCTTTACCCCCTACACTGAAGAAGCAAGAGCAATCTACCTGAAATGGAAAAAACTAGCAGACAAAGAAGGTATAGACCTCTCTGATCTTACAGCCAAGACCTGGATCGCACCAAGAGTTGAGCATGAACTCCGACTGAAGCAACTCTATAAATATATGCTGGAAGATGCATGGGAAAAGGGTTTGTGGGTGAATATCAAGAAGCTGAGTGAATGGGATGAAGAGTCGATTGCCACAACAAAAGAAATCTTTCGTAAAGCCCGGGAAATTGCTGCAGAACACAAGGTGGAACTATCGCTTCCACCTCTTACGGCTAAACAAAATCGTTCCTGTACCTTTATTGAAGACGATGCCGTCCTTATTGATGTGAATGGCACAGTCACACCCTGCCATCAGCTTTGGCACACCCAGACAGTTCACATGGATGAACCCAAACACTTCAACTGCAAGAGCTTTGGCAACGTACTTGAACAGGATCTGCTTGAAATATGGAGATCAACTCCGTATCAGCAATTCCGGCAGGCGGTACAGCAATACGACTATCCATTCTGCCATAGTTGTACATTAGGACCATGTCCGGACATAACTGGTGAGACTGAACCCTTTAGCAACGATTGTTTTGGTATTGAGGTTCCCTGTGGTCACTGCCTGTGGGGATTCGATGCCGTGCGATGCCTTTAAGCCACCAGTTTGGAAGTTACCTTGGACTTAATCGGAACAATCCACAATGACCATGATCATGGTCAATCCCTTCTCTTTGAAAACAAAATTTTGGAAAGGCAAAATTTCGTAAGGTACTAAATAAACCTTTTCATGAATCTGGCTACTATGCGGTCTACATTTTGCGGGGTTACTTTTAAATCTGAATATTTGTGTTCAGCATATTTTCTAAGTTCCGGATCATTCAAGTCTTCCAGTCGGGAGAAAATTCCGGTACGGCGTCCGATCTGGTAAAGCATCTGCTCTTCAGGCTCCATGGACAAAAATCGTTTAATGATGCTGGTCATTCGTTCCTTGGCCTCAGGTAAGGTTCCCTCGACCTCCTGAAAAAGGTTCAGAATATGATCGCTTTTAACGGTGCTGGTTATACCTTTCAGTGATTCGATAAACAGAAGAATTTCCTCCGCTACCATTATGTCGCCCATAGGCTCAAATGTGCCCGCGCTTAAATCCTTAAAAAGTTCGACATCGTTAGGGATAGAAAGTGTCCTTAGTCGAATGAAATCGGGGTTAATTTGGTTTAAGGCATCAGCCGTCTCCATTGCGTGTTCTTTTGACAGCACCTTGCCGCCAAGGCCGGGTATAAAATATTCAGACAATTGCATACCAGCCTGTTTCACTTTACGGCCGGCACGAATCTGCATGGCCTTGTCAGTGCCCTTTTTGACCAATGACAACACCTTTTCGGACGCGGACTCCATGCCGACATGGATGCGGTTCAGGCCTGCTGCTGCCATACGGCCAAGATCATGATCGTTGATCCGTGCAATCGTATGGGATCGGGCATACGAGGTGATCCGTTCAATCTCCGGGAAGGTATCTGTGAGATATTGCAGAATTGTTACAAGATCGTCAGGTTTAATAATCAAACTGTTGGAATCCTGAAGAAATACGGATTTCATCCCGTTACGAACCCAGGTCAACGCAGCGTAAAAGGCCATATCCTCACCCTGGTTGGTTGGGGAGTACGTTGTCTCGCCATTTTTAATTCTTTCGACAAACCAACGAATAAGATCGATATCCTTGAGGACATGGCTTACCGGTCGCAGGCTGAATTTTGTGTCCTTGTAAAGGCCGCAAAAGGTGCAGCGGTTCCATGGACAGTTTCTGGTAACACGGATTAGCAGGCTGCCACTTTCACTGGGCGGGCGGATGGGACCTTGTTCAAATCCGCTATATGGCTCATTTTTTTTCATTCGTGTATTTACTCTCCATTATTAGGTTGATTGAAGTATCTGATTACCAATGAAATTCAGCATAGATTTTATTAATGCTTTGGAAGTCCCTATCATTTCGAACGAATGTGAGAAATCTTTACCTTTTCATAACAAGATTTCTCACATTCGTTCGAAATGACATAAACAGATTATGTTAACAGGTTATGATTTATGACAATAAAGCTGCTGAGTTTCATTGATCATCCTTTTAAAACCTCACTATTCTATGGAATATAGTTAACTTCCAGATATGGATCTCGCAGTTGTTTCTTTAAAATATAATTATCCTTGACATTCCAACCAGGCAAGAGTACAAAAAACACGAAAGACAGACCGGTCGGTCTGTTACGTTTTGTATCAAGAGATAATCAAAATGTCCAGCGATTTTTCCTGATTTTATCAACAGATAAAAGGCAAGAAAAGATGAGTTTAAAAGAAAAAATAATCCACGATTCCTTACGGCTCTTTTCTCTTAAAGGTTTCCTCGGCACTTCCCTTCAGGATATCCTGGCTGCAGCCAACACCTCAAAGGGTGGCTTTTATA
The DNA here is from genome assembly GCA_012974315.1 of Desulfobacterales bacterium. Taxonomy (GTDB): domain Bacteria; phylum Desulfobacterota; class Desulfobulbia; order Desulfobulbales; family BM004; genus BM004. The sequence goes on from JAAXQI010000086.1 coordinate 6,279, forward strand.
ACCACTTCAAGAGCAAGGAAGACCTCTTTTATTTTGTGCTTGATGAGGCAAGGCGAATCTGGCGTACTAAAAATCTAGCCGGGCTTGATGAAATTGATGATCCGGTAGGTAAAATCATCAAACTCCTGCAAAACTTCAGGGACCAATATTTAAAGGATTCGGAGGATTTCCCCGGCGGCTGTGTGTTTATAACACTTTCAGTCGAACTTAATGACCAACGCCCCCATCTCTCACAAGAAATAACCAAAGGGTTTGTCGGACTGAAAAATATGCTTCACCGGCTGCTTGAACTGGGAAAAGAAACCGGCGAATTTAACAATAGTATCGATTCCGGCATGGTTACCGAAATTCTGTTTGCAGGTATGTTAGGAGCTTCGGTTATTTTTGGCATCGATAAATCGGCTGAGAGCCTGGAGCAATCCATAAATGCCTTAATCAGCTATGTGGAAAGTTTGAAAGAGTAAGTTTTTAGCAAGCGACCTTAAGAAAAAAGACAGTACATAAAAAATTATAAAAACAGAAGAAGGAGGATTGTTAAAATGATTGATTTTACATTTACGGAAGAGCAGGAGATGTTCAGAAAAATGGCCCGTGAATTTGCTGAAAACATGGTTGCTCCCCATGTCGCAAAAATGGAAGAGACCGGTGAAGTTAATGATGATGTCATTCGTGCCCTGGCCGAGGCAGAAATGATGGCTTTGACCATTCCGGAAGAATACGGCGGACTTGGACTGGGATATACCGCCCGCATGATTGCTGTTGAAGAAATCAGTAGAATTTCGGTTGCCACAGCCATGACCTTGCAGGTCTTCGGCCTTGGTATTGAGCCGATTTTAAAATTCGGCAACGAGGAGCAGAAAAAAAGATTTCTGCCTGGATTGGCCAACGGAGACAAATTAGGAACCGCTGCCGTAACCGAGCCTACCGGTGGATCTGATCCAACCGGCGGCCGTACAGTGTATCGGAAAGATGGTGACGATTATATAGTTAATGGCCGGAAATGCTTTATCACCAATTCCCATATTGCCGACACCATCACCGTCCTGGCCAAGGATGAGAACGACCCCAAGGCCTTTTGCGCCTTTATTATCGAAAAAGGCATGGAAGGTTTCAAGGCAACCCATGTTGAACATAAAATAGGGATGCGGGGCTGCAATACGGGAGAACTCTCATTTGAAAATTGTCGGGTCCCAAAAGAAAACTTACTGGGACAGGAAGGTAAAGGTTTACGGGTAGTCATGGCATCAATAGGTGAAGCCGGTCGTGGAGGCATGGTCGGTTGTGCCCTGGGGGTTCAGGCAGCATGCCTGGAAGCGTCTATTAAATTTGCCACCGAGAGGATTCTTTACGGCAAACCGATCAGTAGATTGCAGACTATTCAAAATAAACTGGCTGACATGAAAATTGACCTGGAAGCTGGCCGCCTGCTCGCCTACCGCGCTGTTTCCATGCACGATAAAGGTGAGCAAAGCAGTAATGAATTTGCGGTCGCCAAGTATTTTACCACCGAAGCAGCCCAGAGAGCAGCCAAGATGGCAGTTGATATCCACGGCGGCTACGGTTGTATGGTTGAGTTTCCGGTAACCCGTTATCTGCGCGATTCATTTGTCCTCGGACCATCAGCCGGCACCTCCGACATTATGAAGGTGATCATTGCCCGCTGGACATTAACTTAATGTAACTATTAAGCATAACTCCACAGAAAAGCGATCCGGCTGGCTCACATAGAACTACTATGCTTCGCCAACCTGCTCACCTCCCTGTGATGCTATGCTAAACAGTTACTAACAGGAGATCATTAAAATATATCAGCAAAAAACACGCTGAATAGTTACATCATAAGTACTTAAATCTTTAAGAGTGAAAGTTGGAATGCTAAATATTGTTGTCTGCGTTAAAGCAGTTCCCGACCCAAAAGACAGTTGTAAAATTTCCATTGATCCGGTCAGCAAGACTCTGAACCGCTGTGATGTATCGATGGTTTTAAATCCGTTGGACAAGAATGCCATGGAAGCGGCCCTGCAGCTTAAGGAGCAGTATGGCGCCCATATCACCGTCCTCAGCATGGGGCCACCCCAGGCATCACCAATTGTCAAGGAATGCCTGGCCCTTGGCGGGGACCAGGGATTTTTACTTTCGGATCGTGCCTTTGGCGGCGCTGATACCTATGCAACTGCTTTTACCCTTGCCAGCGGCATAAAAAAAGTTGGCAAACCTGATATCATTTTGTGCGGGATGGCTAGCAGCGACGGTGCCACCGAATGGGTCGGCCCGCAGATCGCTACCTTTCTTGATATGCCGGTGGTGACCATGCTAAAGGAGATCGTAAATTCCGCAGGAGATTGTTGGCAGGTAAAGACGAGCCTGGAAGACGGCTACCGCCTGCTTGAAGTAGACCTGCCGGCGCTGTTCACCGTCACCAGAGATCTGAATGAACCAAGAGCGTTGAGCTTTTCGGGAATCATCAAGGCCCGGAAGAAGGAAATAACCGTCTGGGGAAAGGAAGATCTTGGGGTACCGGAGGAATCGTTGGGATTACCGGGTTCGCCGACAATTGTTAGCGATATGACCACCACCGATAACAAACGGGAAGTCGAGATCATAACCGGCAGCCGGGAAGAAATGGCTGATCAACTGTTGTTAAAGCTGGTTGATGCCGGTGCTATATAATTATTTTAAGATACGAGGTTTTCATTAATGGAAAATTCTAAAGGCCCTGTATGGGTTATCGGCGAACAGGTAGACGGACAAGTCGTCACTGTAACCCTGCAACTGATCGGACAGGCCCGGAAGCTTGCCTCTCAACTCGGGACCACGGTGGAGGTTGTTCTGCTTGGCGACAATATTGAGGAGCAGGCCCGGAATATTTTTTCCTTTGGGGCCGACCGGGTATACCTGGGTAATGCGCCGGTACTGGACCAGTATCAATCAGAAATTTATACTGACATTATTGTCAAGCTGGCCAAAGAGAAAGAACCGGAAATCATGCTCTTAGGCTCAACCCACATGGGAAGAGAACTTGCTCCACTAGTGGCGGCCAGGCTGCAAACCGGTCTTACCGCACACTGCATTGACCTGGTGCTCAACCATGAAAACATTCTGGAACAGAAAATTCCTGCCTATGGCGGTTTAATTTCAATCATCTGCCCGGAAAAACGTCCCCAGATGGCCACTGTGGCCAAAGGGGTCTTTCCGGAGATACCAATGGCTGGGCTGAAATTGAAGAGCTGGCCGGAGAATTGAATGCTGCCATCGGCTCCACCCGTCCTGCCATGGATAATGGCTGGGCTGATCCTGAATCGATGATCGGACAGAGCGGCAAGATGATTTGCCCCGACCTGTATATTGGCATTGGGCTATCCGGCGAACTTCAACATATGGTAGGAATTTCAGGATGCCGGATAATGGTAGCGGTTAATAATGATCCCAAGGCGACGATTTTTGAGCAGGTAGACTTTGGAATTGTTGATGACTGCCGTCAGTTTATACCTCTATTGACAGAAAAAATAAGGCAACACCGGAGTGGATAATTTTTAAAGGAATAAGGAGAATAAAATATGGAGTGGACAGGACTATCACCTGATGATGCACGGGAAAAGCTAGAACAAAAGGACAAATCGAAAAGAGACAAAAGGATGTCTCTGACCGAAGCTGTAAAAGAGTTTGTCAAAGACGGTGATCATGTTGGTGTTGGTGGTTTTGTCAATAGTCGCCCGCCCGTCGCGATTGCCCATGAAATTATCCGGCAGGGAAGGCAGGATTTAAGCCTCGCATTTCAGTCCGCCGGTCTTGTGCCGGATTACTTGATGGGTGCAATGGCAATCAGGCCTGATCATTTTTCTATTTCACGCCTCGAATTTGCCTATGTCGGTCATGAATATGCCGGCACATCCTCCATGCTGCGCTACATGACCGAAAATAACAAAATAGTTATTGAGGATTGGACTAATTATAACATGTCGACACGTTTCAAGGCCGGTTCCATGGGACTTCCATTTTTGCCCACACGGAGTGGATTGGGCGGCGATATAGAAAAATGTAACCGTTCTCAGTACATCAAATGTCCTTTCACCGACAGAGATATCCTCCTGGTTCCGGCATGCCATCCCGACGTCGGTATCATCCATGTCCAGGAGGCTGACATATACGGAAATTGCAGGATCAAGGGGCAGACCTTTACCTGTCCGGAAATGGCCATGGCCTCTAAAAATGTCATTGTTACCTGCGAGAAGCTTGTTGAACATGATGTTATTGCTACAGAACCGACCCGTACATCAATTCCTTATTTTGCGGTTGATGCTGTTGTCGAACTGCCGTTCGGATCATTTCCTGGCCTTTGCCATGATATCCACTATTACGGCAAAACCCACCTGGAATACTATAAAGGGCTCACAAACGGTTTTAGAAAGGGTGTGGTTGAGCCGCTGCGTGAATACTTCGACAAGTATGTCTTCGGTGTTAAAGACACCGACGGATTTATCGGCCTCATGCCTTATGAACAGCTGAAATACGCCCGGCAGGTTGAATCAAGAAGTCTTCATCTGCAACAGGGATTGCAGGAACCAGGGGCTTGAAATCTTACTACGGGTTAAATAGATTCTATCTGAAACAATATGCCATGAATGAGGAATTACGATATGACTGAATATGCAAACGATTTTTCTGAATATGCAACCGATTTTTCACCGAGCGAAATGATTGTAACCGCTGGCGCCAGACAGCTTGAAAATAAAAAAGTGATTTTTGCCGGGACAGGCCTGCCCATGGTAGGCATCACCCTGGCGCAATTAACCCATGGTCCGGATATCATTCCTGTGTTTGAGGGTGGTGCGGTGGGCCCAACGCTAAACAGGAGTTTACCGCTTTCTGTTGGTGACTCCCGTACTACAAGTAAAGCCAATTTTATCCAGGGGCTCAATTCTTCATTTGAACTGACCCAGCGGGGGTTCATTGATGTCGGCTTTATCGGCGGCGCTGAAGTTGATCCCTACGGCAACCTTAATTCGACCATGATCGGTAATTTTCCGGAAAATTATATGAATCCTGATATAAGATTGCCAGGCAGCGGCGGGGCCGGCGACATGTCCTGCTCATGCACCTATACGATACTGATTGTTCAGCATGAACTCAGACGGTTTGTTGAAGAATTACAGTATATGACAAGTCCTGGGCATCTGGATGGATCTCCGGATGCCAGAAAAAATGCCGGCCTGCAAGGAAAAGGTCCCAGGCGGGTGATAACCACCAAAGCCTTAATGGGCTTTGATGATGAAACAAAGCGCATGAAGATCCTAGCGACAATGCCTGGTGAAACAGTCGAATCCGTTCAGGCTGCGACCGGCTTTGAACTACTCGTCGACGAAAATCTCTACGAATTTGAGCCGCCCACCAAGGAGGAGATCAGACTCATCAGAGAAGATATAGATCCAACCCAGATATACTGCAAAAGATGATGGTAACTATTGTAAACTATTCAGCATGGACACAAAATGAGCATAAACTCCAAACGACCGTAACCATTCTGATGTGGCCCAGGTTCGTACAATCAGGACGGTGAGGCTATAACCCGTCTATGCGAGACGGCCTGATCGTGCGAAGATGGCGTGCAGTTGAATGGTTACAAAAAATAAAGGCTTTGATAATGAACCAACACATGTCAGGCGCCAGCAAGTATGTACTGGATAATGAGCTGGCCAAAATCGTCAATGTCTCTTTAACTCTTGAAATGCCTCTATTAATAAAGGGTGAACCAGGTACCGGGAAAACAATGCTTGCCCATGCCATTGCCGAAAACCTGGGAATGCCTCTTATTATTCTCAATGTCAAATCGAGCATGAAAGCGATTGACGCACTGTATCAGTATGACACCTTGACCAGACTCAATGACAGTCGGTTTGGTGATTCAGACAGAGATGTAAGCAAGATTAATGACTACATAAAAATGGGAAAAATAGGTATGGCTTTCACGTCAGTGGAAAAAGTTGTCCTGTTGATTGATGAAATTGATAAGGCAGATAGCGATTTTCAGGATGACCTACTAGATATCCTGGACCAGATGCAATTTGATATTATTGAAACCGATGAAACAATTCGGGCCCGAAAACGTCCGGTGATCATTATCACCTCAAACTCCAAAAAAAATCTTTCCGATCCGTTTTTGGGAAGATGCAATTTTCACCATATAGCATTTCCAGATCCTAAAATGATGCGTAAAATCATCAATGTTCATTTCCCTAAACTTGAGGAAACCCTCGCAAAATACGCGATTTCAACATTCTATAAACTGCGGGAAATTGACGGAGTTGAAAAAAGGCCAGCCACAAGAGAATTGATTAACTGGGTGCGTGCCCTTAAGGCGGATCCTGATTTCAAATCAAGCGGACTCATCAGTGATGAAGTACCTTTTTTAGGTGTTTTGTTCAAAAAGAGTCTTGATTATACCAAAGCCGCCAGTGTGCATAATCAAAACACAGCGTAATTTTTGTTATGTTTATTAATTTTTTCTTTACATTAAAAGAAGCTGGAGTGCCGCTAAGTCTGAATTCATTTCTGACCCTGCAGAAGGCATTAGACTGCGGAGTCGTTGAAAACATGTCCGATTTTTACATATCGGCGCGCTCAATTCTGATAAAAAATGAACGTTATTTTGACCTCTATGACCAGGTTTTTTTTCATTATTTTAACGGAACCGCCCTGCCTGATGACGAAGGGCTTATTCTTGATGAATTGGCCTGGCAGATGCTGAATCAGTGGCTGGAATTTCCTAAGGAAACTGCCCGGATGTTAGGTGCGTCAGAGGCTGATTTAGAAAACTTAACCCAGGAAGAACTTCTTGAGTATTTTAAAGAGCGGCTTAAAGACCAAAAGGGTGAGCACCATGGAGGCAGCAAATGGATAGGTACTGGCGGAACTTCTCCCGTCGGCTCAAATGGTTACCATCCTAGTGGTATGCGGGTGGCTGGAGAGCCAAGGTTAAGGTCTGCAATAAAAGTAGCCAGCCAAAGAAGATATAAGGATTATTCAGGCCAAGGCCCCTTAACCCAGGCCTCAATAGGTGAAGCTTTAAAAAGACTTAAAAACCTTGTCCCTGCCGGGGGGAAAGATCAGTTGAGTATAGATGAAACAATATACCAAACCGTAAAAAACTGTGGAGATATTCAACTGGTTTTCAAACAGGGTTTACGCAACCGCCTTAAAATAATTCTCGCCATTGATAATGGCGGTTGGTCAATGGATTCTTATGTAGGGATTGTCCAGACCCTTTTTAATTATGCCAGGGCACAGTTTGATGATATTAAAACATGTTTTTTTCACAACACGATTTATAACACCTTATGGGAAGATCCGGCCAGATGCAAAAGGCCACTGTTAATCGATGACTTTGTCAGGCTTGATCCAGAAACACGCTTTATTCTTGTTGGTGATGCCAGCATGGCTCCATATGAGCTGGTTACTCAGGATGGTTCCATACATATTACTGATCGAAGCGGTGAACCGAGTATTGAACGGTTGAAATTCATTGCAAAAACCTTTCGACATTGCGTTTGGCTGAATCCGATCTCTAAAAACAGGTGGCATTACACTCCTACAATTACAAGAATAAATCAGATTTTCCCAATGTTTGAACTATCTCTGGATGGACTTGAAAAGGCGGTAAGTCAGTTAATGACCCAAAACATTTATTATACTGGACATTAAATGCGAAATTCACTAGCTATTAAAAGTTGTTTATTAAAAATCTCAGCACCATTTTTTTACTGTGCCTCATCGAACAATAAATATGTTCTTTAGGAAACGGTTTTTTATATAATTTTTTCCATTGTATCCAACACATAGAGGAGGAAAGAAGATGGCAGACAGGATTTATCGTGTAAACATGAGTGATCTCACCAGTACAATTGAGGATGTCCCAGAGGCTTGGGCAGGGCATGGAGGACGTGGACTGACTTCAACTATTGTTGCCGCCGAGGTGGAGCCCACCTGCCACCCATTGGGTAAACATAATAAAATTGTATTTGCTCCGGGCCTGTTGGCCGGCACCTATGCCGCCAACTCCGGAAGGCTGAACGTCGGAGCCAAAAGTCCCCTGACCGGTGGAATCAAGGAGAGTAATGCCGGTGGAACCGCTGCCCAGTTTTTTGCCCGCCTGGGCATCAAGGCCCTTATTGTTGAAGGAAAGCCTGAAAAAGACGTTCTCTACTGCATCAATGTGAAAAAAGATGGTGTTGATATTTCTGAAGTTCCTGAATTGAAAGGAAAAGGTAATTTTGACACAATAAACGCTATTATGGCAAAGCAGGGAGAAAATACAGCAGTTATCAGCATTGGGCCGGCTGGCGAAATGAAAATGGCGGCTGCCAATATTTCGGTTAAGGATCCTGAAGGCCACATCCGCAGCGCCGGCCGTGGAGGATTGGGCGCGGTCATGGGATCAAAAAATGTAAAATGTATAGCCATTGAAGCTGACGACTCTTCAGAAGTTCAGATTCACGACCCCGAAGCTTTCAAGGCGGCGGCCAAGGTATTCGCCAAGGGGCTCATTGATCATCCGGTCAGCGGCCAGGGACTGCGAACATACGGAACAGCTGTCGTGTTGAATATTATGAACGAAGCCGGTGGACTGCCCACCAGGAATTTCAGTGCCGGCCAGTTTGAAGGAGCAGAGAAGATTTCAGGCGAGCACATGTTCGACGTGATTGAAGAGCGGGGTGGCAAAACGAGTCACGCCTGTCACAAAGGCTGTGTTATCCAATGCTCCCAACATTATCATGATAAAGATAAAAAATTTCTGACCTCAGGTTTTGAATATGAGACCATCTGGGCCATGGGAGCTGACTGCGAGGTTGACAACCTTGATCAGATCGCCGAGGCAGACCATCTGATGGATGACATCGGCATCGATTCCATCGAGTTCCCGGTTGCCGTTGGTGTGGCCATGGAGGGAGGCCTTTTGCCATGGGGCGACGGGCCTGGCATTTTGAAACTTCTTAAAGAAGATGTTGCTAAAGGGACCCCGCTGGGACGGTTGCTGGGAAGCGGTGCGGCTGTCGTGGGCAAGGCTTATGGCATCACCAGAGTGCCGGTTGTTAAAAATCAGGCAATGCCGGCCTATGATCCCCGGGCAGTGAAAGGAATTGGTATAACATACGCTACAAGCCCCATGGGCGCCGATCACACGGCAGGTTATGCCACTGCCACCAATATCATGAATGTAGGTGGCAGTATTGATCCGCTCAAAAAAGAGGGACAGGTAGAACTGTCCAGGAACCTGCAGGCTGCCACAGCAGCGATTGACAGCGCCGGACTCTGTCTTTTTGTCGCCTTTCCGGCCCTTGATATCCCCGAGTGTTTTGGAGCGATTGTCGATATGCTCAATGCCCGCTTCGGCCTCAGCCTGACCGGGGATGACGTAGGCGCGCTGGGATTAAGCATTCTCAAAACCGAACGCGGTTTCAACCTGGCTGCCGGCATGACCAACAAGGATGATCGACTGCCGGAATTCATGGCTGAAGAGCAACTTCCTCCTCACAATGTACTTTGGGACTTTACCGGTGAAGAGATCGATGCCTTCTGGGATTTTTAGACAATGCAAGTAGCAGTTAAGCTCTTTGCTCACTTCCGCAATAACCGTTTCAAGAAAGAGGTTCGGACAATAGCCCCCGGCGTAACAGTGGGGGCTATTGTCACTGAACTTTCTATTGCAGAGGAGGAAGTGGGGGTTGTCCTGATCAACGGACGGCACGGCAGCCTTGATCAAGCGCTTGCCGAAGGTGACATTCTTTCTCTTTTCCCACTTGTCGGAGGAGGATGATTCTGTGCAGGAAACTGTCGCTTTTCTACAAAAGAATTCAGAGGACGGCCTCTTGTCGTTTCCTGACCAGCAGGAAGCTGCCGGACGATTTTCCCTGCACATTGCCGAGGTAGAAGAGATCGCCCTTTATCATGATCTTCTGCCAGCCCGCTATCAGCGAAATCGTGCCATGCTCTCGATACAGCAGCAACTTTCACTCCTGCGGAGTAAAGTTGCTGTTTTCGGTTGCGGCGGACTGGGCGGATACATCATTGAAGAGCTGGCCCGTCTTGGTGTAGGGAGAATCACTGTTGTTGACCCGGATGTGTTTGAAGAGCATAACCTGAACAGGCAGCTTCTCTGCACCCAGGAGCTTCTGGGCAGCAAAAAGGTGGATGCAGCTGCACAGCGGGTGGCTGCAGTCAATCCTGCAGTCAGGATTCAGGCCTTTGATACCGCGTTTTGTCAAGACAACAGCACAGAAATACTGAAGGATGCAGATGTTGCGGCAGATGGACTGGACAGCATTTCCGTCCGTCTGGAGCTAGCTGAAGCCTGCAAAAATCAGAATATCCCATTGGTTCACGGTGCAATTGCCGGTTGGTCCGGCCACGTGGCAGTCCAGTATCCTGGAGAAAACATACTTCAGTACCTTTACGCCGGGAATAAAACAGGACACGGGGTGGAAAGAAGATTGGGCAACCCGTCATTCACCCCGGCAGCCATTGCCAGCCTTGAAGTTGCAGAGATTGTCAAGATTCTGCTGAAAACGGAACCTCTACTGCCCAGAAGATATCTGGCTATGGATCTCTATCATATGGAATTTACGGAAGTATTTTTCCCGGAGGGGTAACTATTCAGGTAAGCGAGTGCAACGAGACTCTGTCATGCACCCCATCTTCGTCCGTTTGGGCCCTCTCACATAGAGGGACTATAGATTCGAAGGCCCAAACGGGCAAACCTGAGG
>JAAXQI010000174.1 GCA_012974315.1 Desulfobacterales bacterium
GATTTAGAATAATATCAACGTAAGGAACCGCCGTGGTACGGAACCGTATGCCCGGAGGTGTGGGAGATGGCGGGGGTGACCCCGCCGTCTACCCGATCTTAGGTTGATTTATACTAACAAATATCATCCCCCCTCCAAATTGTATGGAGTTCACTTTTCTGTCGGGTTATGATTTACATGAATACCTGAAGTAAAAGACATGAAGCCTGAATGTAATTATACGTGAGCTAAAACTATGAATAAAAATGATGACCGGGTCCAGTCTCCCTGCATTGATAACTGTTGTTTGAATGCTGAAAAAATTTGTCTGGGTTGTTTTCGATCAATTATGGAAATAGCTCAATGGTCGCAAATGAAGGATAAAATTCGTCTGGATGTTTTACATAAGGCAGAAAACCGCAGAAAGGTACATGATAGAAAAAGTCAAAACAAGTCTTAGTAATCATGAGAGACAAAACAAAATAAAAGTCGCATACCGATATTATAGTATTTATAATCAACGAATGAAGAGAAAAATTTGTGTTTATGGAGCTCTTGATGTCTAGAATGGAAATTTATGATCCTCCTATGTGTTGTCCTACAGGAGTATGTGGTCCCAACGTAGATCCTGAGCTTGTTCAGTTTGCTGCTGACCTTGAATGGTTGAAAGGCAAAGGTGTGAAGGTGGAGCGCTACAACCTTGCTCAGCAACCGGATAAGTTTGTCGACTGCAAACCTGTAACTGATGCCATGGTTTTGGCAGGAGATCTCTGTCTACCGCTGATCTTTGCAAACGGTGTGATAGTAAGCCGTAATACCTATCCGAAACGCGCCGATCTTGCCAGAATGGCAGGCGTGGATTCTGAGTAGATATTGACAAGATGGATTTTTTAATAAAACCAACCAGATTTCTTTTCTTTACAGGGAAGGGCGGCGTAGGCAAAACATCACTTTCCTGTGCAACAGCAGTTTCTCTGGCAGACCAGGGAAACAAGATTTTTCTGGTTTGCACCGACCCTGCCTCAAACCTAAGTGAGGTGATGGGCGTACAGATAGGAGCATCTCCAGCAAACCATCCGGGAGTTCCAGGATTGCAGGCTATTAATATTGACCCTGAAGTAGCGGCCAGAAAGTACCGGGAAAGAATTATCGGGCCATATCGCGGCAAACTTCCTGAAGTTGCTTTAGTTGCCATGGAAGAGCAGCTTTCCGGCGCCTGTACCATGGAGATAGCAGCCTTTGACGAATTTGCCGGATTGCTTGGAAACAGGGATCTGCACAAATTTGATTATGTTATTTTTGATACTGCGCCCACAGGGCATACTCTGCGTCTCCTGCAATTGCCATCTGCCTGGGATGGTTTTATTGAGGCAAACACCACAGGCACTTCCTGCCTTGGGCCCCTTGCCGGGTTGACCCAGCAGCATCAGATGTACAAGAATACAATAGCAACATTAACAGATCGGGAAATGACAACTGTGATACTCGTCTCCAGGCCGGAGCCGGCAAGCCTGGACGAGGCGGCACGTACCAGTGCAGAACTCTCTGCATTGGGCATGGACAATCAGAAACTTGTCATTAACGGAGTTTTCAGTTCATCATCAAAAGATCGATTGGCTCAAGCCTGGCATAAACGTACCCATAATGCACTCGCTGCATTGCCTGAAGTCTTATCACGGATAGATCGTATAGAAACGCCATTGCTTCCCTTCTTGCCATTAGGGGTGGAAAAGTTGCGTCTTTTTTGGCAGGCAATGCTTGGTAAATCAATAGATGTTCCAACTATTAAATCCGATGGTAAAGAAATACTGCCTCCTTCTCCTGTGGCACTGTTTAGAGAGATTGAACTTCTGGGCAAGGGGGTTATTATGGCCATGGGCAAAGGAGGGGTCGGCAAAACCTTCATCGCTACTGAACTGGCAAAATATCTGGCACAGAAAGGTCATGATGTTCTGCTTGCAACAACCGACCCTGCAGCTCATCTCGATTTTTCCCTTGGCGACACCATAGAATGTTTGAAAGTTGCCAGGATTGACCCCAAGGAGGAGATAAGGAAATATACTGATAAGGTTATGCTCGAAGTGGGGAAAAAATTGGATGAGCAGGGTAGAAACCTTCTGGCAGAAGATCTGCGCTCACCTTGTACAGAAGAAATCGCAGTATTTCAAGCCTTTGCCAAATTGGTTGATCAGGGAGAGGACCGATACATTGTGCTTGATACTGCCCCTACCGGTCACACATTATTATTGCTGGATGCTGCACGGGCATATCACCGGGAAGTGGAACGCATGACGCAGCAGATACCAGAACAGGTGCAGAAACTCCTCCCCCGTATGCGCGACCCGAATTATACTAAAATCCTGATAATTACTTTGCCGGAAATGACACCTGTGCATGAAGCAGGGCAGCTTGAAAGAGATTTGGAGCGGGCCTCCATTTCATCCTATGCCTGGATTATTAACCAGAGTCTCGCTCCTCTCGACATTACTGATCCCTTCCTGGCAGCAAAACGACAGGAGGAATTTCAATATATCAGTCAAGTGATGAATCAATATAGTGACCATGTTTTTTTGGAAGCATGGTGTGATAACGAATAGTAAATAAATTGAATAATTCTACCGGGTCCTTTGGGGCTTATACCAACAAAAAAGGATATTTGAATGATTTTAGAGCAAATTGCCCGGTCTCTAGCCGACCTTGATAAGGAAGAAACAATTTCTCTTACAGTACAGGCAATACTGGAAGGAAAGACATCCCAGGAAATTGTTTTACAAGGTCTTTTCGCCGGGTTGGATGCGGTAGCAAAACGCTATGAACAAAAAGACCATCTGTATCCTGATATGTTTAAAGCATCCCTCATATATAATGATGCGCTGGCAAAGATAAAACATCAAATTGTTTCCTTGAAAACAAAACCGGAAGTGAAGGGCGTAAT
>JAAXQI010000098.1 GCA_012974315.1 Desulfobacterales bacterium
GGTAAGAAGGTAAATAAAACAGATATGTCGAAGAAAAAAATTATTATTCAGGTTCAAAATCGGCTTTTAAAAAATATGGGCCCCAATTTTAAACGGGTAATTAATGCAACCGGGGTAGTGATTCACACAAACCTGGGGCGTTCAATTCTGCCGTTCAGTGCGAGGGAAGCCCTGGTGCAGGCCGGAACCCGGTATTCAAATCTGGAATTTGACCTGGCAACTGGCAAGAGAGGCAGCCGCTACAGTCTTGTTGAGAAGCTATTGTGTGACCTGACAGGGGCGGAAGCTGCCCTGGTTGTCAATAATAATGCTGCTGCTGTGCTTCTTGTTCTTGATACATTTGCCCATGGTAGGGAGGTGGTTGTTTCACGCGGACAGCTTGTTGAGATTGGCGGTTCGTTTCGCATTCCCGATGTGATGGCAAAAAGTGGTGCCAAACTTATAGAGGTTGGGGCAACTAACCGTACGCACTTAAAAGATTATGAAGGGGCAATTAGCGAAGAGACAGCCATGTTACTCAAAGTGCATGCCAGTAATTTCAAAATGGTGGGATTCACTAAGGAGGTCCTGGCTGAAGAGCTGGTTGAATTGGCAGGGAGGCATGATAATCTTTTGGTCATGGAGGATTTGGGTAGCGGCTGTCTTATTGACATGTCCAGGTACGGTCTCAGCAAGGAACCAACTGTGCAGGAAACTGTCAAGGCTGGCGTTGATGTGGTAACTTTCAGCGGGGACAAGTTGTTAGGAGGACCCCAGGCTGGTCTCATTGTTGGAAAACGAAATATAATTGATTGTATCAAGAGTAATCAATTGAATCGTGCTTTGCGCATTGATAAATTTACTTTAGCTGCTTTGGAGACAGTGTTGCGGTTATATTATGATCATGAGACAGCAGTTGCCAAGATTCCGACTTTGGCAATGTTGACAGCATCTCCAGAAGTTATGGGTCGTCGAGCCAATCGCCTGACAAGAAGGATAAAAAAGAGCCTGGCTGGGAAATGCACCATATCTGTAAGGACAACTGGATCAAGAGTAGGAGGTGGGGCCTTACCCGAAGAGGATCTGGAAAGTAGAGCTGTAGTACTTGAACCACTTGATAGAACGGTTAATGAACTTGAAAAGGATTTGCGATCAAATCCGCTTCCTGTCATTGGAAGAATCGAAGAAAATAGATATATACTTGATATGCGTACTGTGGGAGAGGACGAAATCCCCCAGGTCGCAAATATTCTGCAACAGGTCTTTGGAGTGTAATTATAATGGGTCACTATCCTTTTGAGTGGCAGGTACAGGACCTTTGCTCCGAGGACTTCATACATTTTAATAAGCAGTTTTCCCAGACTTTATTACGGCTTATGCCTTTTGCCGAAGGTCCTGTAGTATTCATAGGTTCATCAACTGACTGTAAGGAAGCTCTTCACGCGTTAAACAAACCCAAATACTGGAATCAATATATTAAACGTGTATTAAAGCGGCAGCGCTCAGTTTTGGCAGTTGAAAAACCGGTTCTTTTTCTGCCTGTTTGGGGTTCTGAAACTATTATTGGGATAGCGGCTATTGAAGGTATTGATGCACAATTTGCGCATGTGTTATCAGAAGAGTGGTTAAGTGATCGCAGCCGCATTCTCTCCCGCGAGTTATTTTTACAGAAACAATTAGCCTTTGAACCAGTTACAGGAATGTTTAATGGTCTCCATCTGTATGACACACTTGAAAGTATATTATCAGATGAGCACTCTTTTTATTTAAAAAGAAATAAAAAAGATGGTAATGGGGCCGCTTTTAAAAACGTATCACTGTTTCTGATAGAAATCCATCCACAGGCGAACAATGCTGAAAAAGCTTTGAATTATATAGTCAGGGCTGGCTATTGTTTGGAGTCGTTTCTAGGACAGGATGTATTGCATCATATGGGCAATGGTGTTTTTGGCCTTGTTGGTCATGATTTAGATGAAGAACAGGCCAAGATATTAGGGATGAATATTCTAAGCTGGTTCAAGCGAGAAGGATTTAGCCGTATTCATATTGGTATAAATACTATTGAAGGAGTTGGAGAAACACGCTCAAATGAGTCGTCAGGAATGCCTGATTCTCTTACAGTATTGGAACAGACCTGGCTGGCGTTGCGTAAAGCCAGCCGGAGGGGCCCTTACGCTTTATGTACCTTTAACTCTATCAGTAATCCTGAAACGCACCCACTCAAGAAGGCCAAACCTGCAGTGATGGCAAGACTCAGAAAACTCTGGGTTGATAATGACAGGTTTGCAATTCTACTTATTAGCCAGGATAGGGAACTGCATGAGAAGGTTTTTTCAAAGCGTTTACTTGCATTGATTGAGGCCAGTGCAGAGGCGATACCAATCAATGAAAGTGAAACCTTTGTGTTTTTAGCAGATGCAGATGCAAAGATTGCTCAATCCTGGATCCATGTCCTGAAGAAAAAATTAACTGACGACCTGGGCACTACCTATTCAGTTGGTATAGCGTGTTTCCCCTGTGTTGATTTTAAAAAATCCGATATTCTACAAAATGGACGCAAGGCATTGTTGCACGCAGGTTTTTTGGGTCCAGACACAGTGACACTTTTTGATGGAGTAAGCCAAAACGTCTGCGGTGATATATATTATGGGGAAGGGGATCTGGTACGGGCAGTTAAAGAATATAGTAAGGGTTTAGAGATCGATCCGACCAATACTAACCTGCTTAATAGTCTCGGGGAAGCATATGCCCGGATGAATAAACCCAGAATAGCCAGGCCATTTTTTGAAAAAATTTTACACTCAGACCCTAAACATTATATGGGACTGTTTAATCTTGGCATCACATATTTGACGACTGGAGAAGACGAGCAGGCAATAAGATATTTTGAAAAAACCTTGTCGGTTTCCAGACGTAAACGTGTGACCAGTCAGCCAAATGATTTACTCCTGCAACTGAGTAAACTTTACTGCCGTACAGGTAGATATAATAAAGCTATTGCCTTATTGGATAAAGAGAAAATAATTGATGAGGAAAGCAGCAAAGCTCCGGGACGGGACGCATTATTACGTTACCTCGGTGAGGCATATTTGGGTAAAGGAAAAAATAATGAGGCTATTATGGTCTTGCAGCGAGCCGTTCGGCATAATCCCCATGATGCTTATTCATTAAGCATGCTGGGAGAATTATATGCTCTACAAAAACAGGGTGATGAAATTGCCTTGTCACTCTGTGAGCAGGCTGTCAATATTGATGACAGCCATTGGAAACATTGGTATCGTTTAGCCTGGGTAAGATATAATATGGGACAATATGAATCTGCCCTTGAACCCTTGAAAGAATGTTTACGCAGGGAACGAAAAAGTGTGGAGGCTATGCATCTTTTCGCTCAAATATATGATAAACTGGGAATGAAGTCGATGGCGACAGGAATGTTTCAGAAAATTTTGAAAATCGTTCCGGACCATAAAGCTGCAATAGCAGCTCTGAAACAGATGAAAATAAATTAATAGAAGAGGCAGGAATTGATACACAGGCGTTCAGATAACAATGGATACGAAGAAACCAGCAGGCGCACGACTGATATGCAGCATCAGTATTGGCTGGATTATTTTAATGCAGGTGATTCCTGGCGGCTTTTCAGGATTATGGCCGAATTTGTGGAAGGTTTTGATACTCTGTCAGGCGTAAAAGGGCCGGCTGTGTCATTTTTCGGTTCTGCACGGACCAAGCCTGATGATCCTTATTATGTGCTGACAGAACAGATTGCCGCTGAATTAGCCAAGCAAGGCTATACTATTATTACCGGGGGCGGCCCGGGAATTATGGAAGCTGCAAACAAGGGTGCATCTGAGGCAGGGGGCAATTCAGTCGGGCTGAATATAAATTTGCCGTTTGAACAGGAACCTAACATTTTTACCAATTTGCCTTTGAGTTTTAAGTATTTCTTTGTGCGCAAGGTAATGTTTATAAAGTATGCCCTGGCATTTATCTGTATGCCGGGTGGTTTTGGTACTTTGGATGAGGCATTTGAGGCCCTGACGCTGATCCAGACTAAAAGAATAAAACCCTTTCCAGTTATATTGGTTGGTAGTGATTATTGGTCTGGACTCCTTGATTGGATTAAGGAAAAAATGCTGCCAACAGATAAAGTCGATAATGATGATATGCTGATATTTAATGTAATGGATGACCCTGCAGAAATCGTCTCGTATATCAAAAAAACAGTAGTATTTTAATGCTTTTGACTTTTTTCTGTATTGTGGCTTAGTATAAAATTTTTTCTCAAATTAGTTATTACATTGTTTACTGAATGCACATTTTTTTTGTATATTCTAAATTAGAAAATTTTAAGCGTAATTGTTCATCAAACAATATTCAAAGGAGATTTTAGATGGCGCAAATTGATGCCTTTTTCAAGCTTATGAATGAGCAGGGAGCCTCCGACCTCCATATGATGGCTGGTATGCCGCCGATTCTGAGGATCAGGGGGGAGATGGAACCTGTCAAATATAAGGTCATGGATAATGAAGGTTTGAAGGCCATGCTCTATGAGATCTGTCCTGAAGAAAAGATCAAGGTTTTTGAAGAGACAGGTGATATGGACTTTGGGTATGAGATACCAAACCTTGCCAGGTATCGGTGCAACTTTTTTGAACAGAAGAATGGTATTGGAGCTGTATTTCGTGAGATTCCCAGTAAAATATTGACCTGCGATCAGCTTATGCTGCCTAATGTAATCGGTAAACTTTCACAATTGCCTAAAGGTATGGTTGTTGTGACCGGTCCGACAGGCAGCGGCAAGTCAACTACTCTGGCTGCTGTTATTGATGAGTGTAACAGGACTCGGAAGCATCACATTCTTACAGTTGAGGATCCGATAGAGTTTGTGCATGTGCCTCAGAAAGCCATTATCAATCACAGGGAAGTGGGCACACATACAAGAAGTTTTGCCGCGGCATTACGTGGTGCCTTACGTGAGGATCCTGATATTATTATGGTTGGTGAGATGCGAGATCTTGAAACAGTTGCACTTTCCATGGAGGCTGCCATGACCGGGCATCTGGTCTTTGCCACGCTCCATACCTTGAATGCATCAAAAACTGTGGACCGTATGATAGAAATTTTTCCAGCATCCCAGCAGGAACAGGTTCGTTCTACCCTGGCTGATGCTTTGCGCGCTGTTGTCTCGCAAACCCTCTTTAAACGGCGTGATATTAAGGGCAGGGTGGCAGCGCTGGAGATACTCATTTGTACGGCAGCGGTGCGTAACCTGATCAGGGAGGCTAAAACCTTCCAGATTCCTTCAGCCATGCAGACTGGCAAGAAATACGGTATGCAGACTTTGGATGATGCCATTATGGATCTTTTGAAAAAGACCTGGATCAGTCCTGAAGATGCCTATATGTATTCTACGGAAAAAGCGAAATTTGTCGGATATTTGAAAAAGCCGCCTGTTGATTTCACTGAAATTTAGAACATTCCAATAGCAGGTATCAGTTAACCTGATACCTGCTCATAATTGTTTTTTTGTCTTCTACGGTAAATGTCAGAGTGCCATCTCTGCCAGTGGTCAAAACCTGTATTCCTTTTTGTTGCAGATCAAAGAAGGATTTATCAGGAAAGTTGAATGGATTGTTTCGGCCAGCAGAAATAGCAATATATTTCGGAGCAACTGTCTCAATAAAATCCAGGCTCATCGAGGACTTGCTTCCATGGTGTGGCGCCAGGAGTATATCTGCCTGTATGTTTTTCCTTTTAGATACCAGAGTATTTGCCATTGTGGCACTGATGTCTGCCGGGAAGAGGAAGGAGTTATCTGCAGTTTCAAGCCTAAGCACTATACTCATGTCGTTTGTATCAGATCTCTGGGTTAGAGAAGAGCTCATTCTGTCTGAAGAATAATCACCCGGAAAGCCATTATTCACACATCGGAGTCGTGTCAGTCCACTTTGAAATACTATTTCATCGGTCCTGGGAATTGTAATTGCAATGTTCAGTTTATTGGCCAGGCTGAGAAGTTGCTGGTATTCCGGGTCATGACCAGTCATGCCATTTACCCATAATTCTTTGGGATGAAAATAGGTAAGTATAAATGGTAGGCCATTGTAGTGATCTGAATGTGGATGGCTAATAACAACAGCATCAAGATGGTTTATCTGCATTTTCCAGAGAAAAGGGGCTATAACTCTTTCACCAATATTGAAATTTTCATTCCCTGATCCACCACCGTCAATTAAAATATTTTTATTGCCAGGTAATTGTAAGAGAATTGAGGAGCCATGACCTACATCAAGAACGGAGACTGATGTAGTTATGGAAGCGTATTTGGTGATTTTTGAGATCGCGGGAACTGCCAGAAGACTGCAAAAAGAAAAGAGGGCAATTATAATACAAAAACGTTTGCGGGTTGTCTTCAGATGAAATGTCATGACTATGCTAAGAATTAAAATATAGAAAAGAATGATTTCCAGAAATGATGGAGTTGAAAGTCGTAATGAGGCATAAGGCAATGATGAAAAGTAAGCACATATCCTTTCGGCAGGAATAAGGCCCAAACTGCCTGCCTTGAATAGTACCTTCGCCAGGGCTGGTGCCAAAGGGATGAAAAAACAGGCAATAATTCCAACAATAAGGGACCAGAAACAGATGAGCGGTTCCACTAATAAATTGGCCAATGGGGCAACCAGCGAGATTCTATTAAAGTGAAAAAGCATCAGGGGTAAAGTCCCAAGCATTGCTGCAGTTGTGAGTGTAATCCCAGCAAAGAACCACTTAATTAATAGTTCCGGGAATGCGTATTGGGATTCAAGCGGAGATAATTTTATAGTGGGATCGAGTTCCGGCCGACCTGACAAGAAATAGGTGTAATTTTGAAAAATTTGATTGTAAAGCAATGGATAAATAAGGGCTATGGCAATAACTGCACTAAAGGAAAGCTGGAAAGAGGCAGTTAATATTGCTGCGGGTTTCCATACCAGGATAATAAGAGCGGCAAGAAGAATATGATTTATAAGATTTCCCGCCCGATCGAAAATTATTGCCAGAATGAATACATTCGTCATGAGAAGGGCGCGAAGCACCGGGATGTTGAAACCTGCAATAAAGGCATAAGCAATTAAAGGAAGGAGAGCGATGCTGACAGCTGTCTTCTGAATATTTACATGGAGCAGAAGCCAGGTTGAGCGTTTAAGTAACCAGGTCAGGACAGCTATAGAGATAAGAGCTAAAATTCCCATATGCATTCCAGAGATTGCCAGTATGTGAATACAACCAGCATTGATGAAACTATCTAGCACAGATGGAGGTATGTCTCTTCTGTCGCCGATCAGGATTGCTTTATACAGTCCTCGTGAAGGTTGTGTCAGAGTCGTATCGATAAAATTTGCAATGTGGTGACGGATACGTTCAGGAAAATAAAGAATGGATAATAACTCAGGTATAATGCCAGAAGTTATGACAGTGTGAACCTTCATCACATTATTAGGAGAATCCACCCAACCCTTGAGTAGTATTGATTGGTTGGCGAGATATTTTTTATAGTCAAAAGAACCAGGAGTGGAAAAAGTGTCTACAGGGGATACTTTAGTTTTGACAAGAAAATGGTCACCTGGTCTCAGTTCACCTGGAACCAATCCTTGCAGCGTCAGCAGTATGAGGCCTGATGCTTTTCTATGTTTTTTAAACGCATTTTTAATGTTTGAACCCAGGCGCAGAGTTTTGACCTGCATGAGAAATCTGGTTTTGGTGCCTGACGGTAAAGTTGTCACAGATGGATGTTCAGCCAGAATGCCATAGAGACTTACAGTTTGCTCCTCTTTGATTTGATTAAAAACGTGATTTTGGTCTGTAGGTACGTTTGATTTTGTCTGGGCATGATTATATCCAATAAGAAAAAAAAGAATGCCAAGAAGAAAGTAGAATATAAAATAATGGTATTTTGAATTATATTTAGAGAAAATAAAAATTAAGCCAAACAACAATAATATGGCATGCAATATTATGTGGTTATTCAGTATTAAGGTCTCTGCCCAACAAATACCTATAGCAAATGGGGCGACTACGGTAAGAAGTCCCAGGGAAAGGGAAAGTGGATGTTGCTGGCGGAATGGGAGTTCTTTCATTGAATTTTTTATATATCAGCAGATATACAAGCTCCCTTATAAATGGATTTATTTTTCAATAATCTCTATTTGTCGTTTTTCTGTAAACCCACACCCAAAATTTCCTGCTGGCTTAAACCTTTGACCAATTGAGCTGCAACTCTTTCAGACAGCTGATAAAATCATTGTCATCTAAGCAACCGATTAAACCTATTTTGCAACGAGTGGTAAGTTCACTGACATATGACTAATTAGTATTCATATATAAGAAGCTACAAGGATTGTAATGTCAGATCGACACCAATTGAATGGCAGGAAAGTGCGAGGTTGCAAATGTTAGTTTTTGCATATATAGAAAATCAACATAGCCACTGAACACCTTAACAGTTGATCCTTTCACAAATAATCAACATTGTGGCAAGAAATCTTGAATAATAGTAGCATCCTTTGAAACGGTTTTTTTTGTTGATGGCCTGTTTGAAGTTACATTATTTTATTTATAAAACAGGATTCGGGTCGATTTGGTTTGGTTGCTTCGATTTTCAATACGGGTCGGAAAAAGCAATTACTTGTGCGGCCGGGCAAGGTCGTACATTCTAACGGGTGGGATGCCCGTCCCGGAAGGCTGGCCAGCCACCGGGTAGCGAGTCCTTGGATCGTAGGGAGTAATCCTGAGATTAAGCGTAGGACAGCAAGACAGCAGGCCGTAAACCGAAAGGCTGAAGGGATTGAGCCCCGAAATGCTTAGTCGGGAGGGACGACGTAGTAAGTAATACGGAAGTCACTATGGGCATTGGCGTAAATGGCAAATTAATGTTCGCCTCCCCGGGGTCTGAGACCATGGCATGCTGGACATTGTGAATGTACGGCAACCCGGGAGACCCTATGTTTTCTCACATGAATGTGAGTATGCCGGACAACTGATAATAAAGGGAGGATGGCAAATGAGACATAGGGAGTCGGATGGCATCATAGTACCGATGAAGGCGGGTAATGCTGCTGGAGGAAAGGATGCCACATAAGTAACAACGTTGTAAGGACACATCAACTATGCTCAGAAATAGTGAACCGGTGGAAACAAAATTACAGCGTATAGCAGAGAAGGCCCGCAGAGATTCACGGGAACTTCTGCGGGAATGTTTTGCGCGGTTGCGAAAAGACGCGGCTGCCGGCATTGATCAGGTAACCTTAACCTGTTCACTTAACTGTGAAGTGTGCTTATGAGGAGCCGTGTGCGTGAATAGCGCAAGCACGGTTCTGGGAGGGGCCGGGGCCAACGGGCAGCCAGAAGATGAAACTCACGACACGTAGTAGTCGCGTGACGGCGAGGCGTCAATGAAAGTCAAATGAGAGTCATCG
>JAAXQI010000104.1 GCA_012974315.1 Desulfobacterales bacterium
AGATCCCAGTCTTTTTCTTCTATGGCCTGGGCCTCACGTCCGGCTGCTTCCTTCATAAAGTCAAGTTCAACGCTGATATGGTCAGGCATTCCGGAATATTCCTGCTTATATTCAAGACCTGTGGTCTCAATGAACTTTTTGACATCAACTGTTGAACCGCCCCAGTGTACCCCCCAATCTCCATCATCCCTTTGGTGATGAACTGCCTCGTGGGGGGAGATGTGTTTGTCCGGACCTAAAAACAGACGGGTGTATTCTACGGCAAGGTCCTCAAGTAGTTGGTCCTGGTCTTTTTGGGAGAAAATTTCATACTGGATCCCCATTTCAGATAAAACCTCTTTTATGTCCGGTCCCTTTATTTGCAGGAGACGTTCAGCATTGATTTCTTCCCGGAACATTGACGAAAGAAATCCATAAATATTACTTCGTGTTCTTGCGCCTTCAACCTTCTCTTTCACTTCTAAATTAGTCATGTCTGCACCTCGCATTGTAAGTTACTCCTTAAGCATATCTATTAGATCTTCGAAGTTGTTCATGGCGTCGTCAAGAAGCACTATGGAATACTTATAGTTATGCACTCCTCCACCATATTCAACCAAACGCAGATATTTCTGCCCCTTTCGCAACATCCCTTTTGCCTCATTTAACTTCTCCATGGAGACCATGTTCTCTGCTGCCTTGATGGCCTGTTCCGCATCTTTTTCTATTTCCAGGGCATACTCCAGCTCTTCCTTGATCTTGTTTTTCCATTCCTGAGGCATGCCGTAGTACTTTTCAGTATGACAGGCAACACATGCCTCAGCAGATCCATGCAGTACTTTTTCTCCCCCTATGAGCCGTTCCTCTATATGACAGCCAATGCAGTTTGTCTTTACGTCATACATCAGGCCGGGAACGTTCATAATCTCTTGTCGTTCTTTACCGAGCAGAAGCAGTTTCTGGTTATTATGGTGGTTGGGATGGCAAATAAAACAGGCCTCTCGTATGGGGTCGAGGAATTCAAGCTGTTCATGTCTTATTGGCCGATGACAATCAAAACACCTGGCGTTCTGCTCCCCGACATGTTTCTGGTGCATCAATTCCATGTCATCCGCACTTGATGATATTTCGGGTACATCATGACAGTTGACGCATTCTTCTTCCTTAATCTCGCCATTGCCAAAGACAAGTTCATAATGGCAGCTTTGACAATCCACTTTTGCCTCTGCAAGGCTTTGATGGGTAACGGGTTTTTCCCCTGGCTTCACCTCTTTCTTTTGTCTCTGCAGCGGCTTTGTCGGTATGGTATGACAGAGCGAGCATTTTGCCCGGTCCTGATTAAATTCCGTATTCATAAAATGACAGAGAAAACACGCTTGCTTGGGCACCTCCAGGTGCTTGCCGGCGGACAGATGCTGGTGGCATGTAGCGCAGTGAAGCGTTTGCCCTTCGATGGTGTTTTCAAAATGGGTCTTATGGACAAAGAGAGTCCTTTCGCCAAAAGCATATTTTTTATCGTCCAGTTTTGCCCTTGGATGACAATCCATTGTCATGCAGCTTAAATCATTGACAGATGAAGGCTTGCGAACGGTTGTATGTTTTGTATAGGTAGACATATAAGTATATAGCTGTCCAAGTCCTTTGAATTTCGATCCTAATGAATATTTTTCTGTGGGGGCGGCATAATGACATTCAATACACTTGACCTCATTATGCTTTCCTGACTCCCATGTATTGTAGTATTTCTTCATCATGTGGCAGGCCCCGCAAAACGACGGTTGGGAGGTATAATAATCTGTCGTGAAAACAGCTGCGATAACTAAGGCAAAGACACTTATAATTGTAAGCAGTAGTATTTTTAGTTTCACTTTTAACTATCACCACCTCTGAAATCCTTTCCTTTAATCGTTTTTTGTCCATAAAAAACTGCTCCCTTCCCCGTTCCTTTGTTGTGAACGGGGAAGAGGCAGGTTGAATTAATTAGGCTTTGGCTACTTGCACCACAGTATCCATCCAACACTGCTGGCCGTTTACCGGGTCAACGCTGTTGGGGATAATATGGTTTGGATGCACGCCATGCTCGGTCCACCAGATGTTTTTGAGGTCCGGATCATTGTCATTGCCGCCGGGCGATTTCTTGCCGGAAGCATATCTGCCGCTCTCCTCGCGGCCCAGGTGATAGGAAATGGCAATTATGCCGGGGCCGATCTTCTCGGTCACCTTGGCCGTGGTGGTAATTGTGCTGATTTTCGATTTGACTTTAATTTTGTCACCATCCTTGATACCACGGGCTGCCGCGGTCTTGGGGTTAATCCAACCCGGATTGTCGTGGTAGAGTTCGGTCAGCCACTTGCGGTGGGTACTCCTGGAATGGATATGGACGGCCACCTTGTAGGTGGTCAGGATCAGATCGTCGGGTCCCATGCTATCATGCGCGGGGTCGGCATAATAGGTCGGCAGCGGAGCATGGCCTTTCCTTTCCATCTGTTGCGAGTAAAGCTCGAGGTAGCCCGATTTGGGCAGCTTGTCCGGCTTGAATACCTCAAAGACCTCATCGCCGATCTTCTGACCCACATAGTACTTGTAAGAATTCTTGGTGTTTTCGTAGGTCCCGCCATCTTTGACATGAGCCTTTTTGGCGTTCCAGTAGACACCGGTCGCTTCATCGTAGACCACACCGTCCGCATTGACCTTGTCAGCGGATATTTTGTTCTTGTACCTCATGAAGATAGGCTTCTGGTTCGGGTCATGCCAGACACCTTCTCTGATCATCATGGCAGCGCCTCCGGCCTCTTTTACACCCGGGGTCATGTCATAGGACTTCTTGACAAACTCCTCCTTGGAAGAGACCCCTAACGGGATGCCCATTTTCTCGGCCAGTTGACAGGCCACATCACCCATGTCCCTTGCCTCGCCAAGCGGTTTGACACAAGCCTGACGGATGTACTGCTCACCGATATTGTTCGGGTCTACCATGTCCTCCCAGTCCCATCTCTCAAGATAGGTGGCGTCCGGAATTATCAGATCGCAATGCTTGCTGGACTCATCGTAAACGATATTGCTGCACCACAGATGTTTGATGGTCCTTAATATCTTTTTGTTTTCAGCAAAATTACCATTGACATAGACCGGATTATAGCAGTACCACATGTAGACATCGGGTACGCCTTGTTCTTCCTCGATCATCTTCAGCACTGCCTGGCAACAGCCGTGCGAAGGAAAGGAGGAATACAGAGGATTGCCCTTCTTGGTACTGCCTTTGGCAATATTCAAGCCCTTTGTCACTTTCGCCTTGGATGATTTGGGAAGGTGCGGATATTTAACACTCGCGCCAACCGCCTTGGTCCTGCCGCCCGGATTGTCGACATTGCCGGTAAGCGAAGCCAGCATAAATGCGGCCCGCTCGCCCTCGTTGCCGTTATGATGGGCGGCCACGCCTCGGTAAGTGACCAGGCAGGCCGACTTGGCGGTGGCAAATTCAACTGCCAACTGCTCGATCTTTGAGGCTGGAACGGTGCTTATCTTCGAGGCCCAGGCCGGCGTATAATCGGCGCAATGCTTCTTGAGAGTGGCGATTTTGTCCGCAAACGAGGCGTCGTGGTTCTTTGTGGCCTTAACGAACTTCATGAAGGCCTCGCCTTTGCCCTTATACAGACCCTTGTTTAGGACCACATTGCACATGGCCAACAGGACGGCGACGTCGGTGCCGGGTTTGACCGGCACCCACTCATCTGATTTTGCTGCGGTATTGGAGAGCCTGACGTCAAAGGTCACCACTTTCACACCGCGATCAACCTTTGCCCTGATCAGCCGTGGTCCACATGGGATATGATTAGTGTGGGTTTCCAGAACGTTGCTGCCAAAATTGAGTACGTAATCGGTATTGTCAAAATCCCAGTTATCAAAATGGCCGCCCCAGACGAGTTCATGGGCCGTCCACTTGCCGCCCTCGCAGATGGAGGTGTGGCCGGGAAGGGTTTTGGTGCCATAGGCGCCGTTCAGAAAAAGGCTTTTAATCAGCTTGCTGGAGCTTGCCTTCATCCTGCCGTAATGAAAACATAATTTTTCCGGTGTGCCGGCGTCGCGCAGCGGTTTTAATACGCTTACCATTTCATCCAAGGCTTCGTCCCAGGATATTCTCTTCCATTTACCATCACCACGTTCACCAACGCGTTTCATCGGGTATAGGATTCGGTCCGGGAAGTACACATCATTGGGGCCCGACTGCCCCTTGGAGCACATCAACCCCTGCGTCCTGATCGACTTGGGATTTGACTCCATTTTGACCAGCCTGCCATCCTCGACAAAACCCATTGCAGCACACCTGGTCACACATGACCAGCAGGCGGTCGGGACAGCCTTTCTTTCAACCCCGGTGGCTGGCGAAAAGTCTTTGCCTCCATACTCTAATTTAATAGAACCAGCCAGAGCCTGAGATTCCGAGAGTTTCCCGGATGCTATCAAGGCGCTACTGGCTATGCCTAACTTTACAAAGTTACGGCGAGTTATCTTTACTGACATATCTTGTCCTCCTTAATTGTTCTGTTTGTCATATCAATTTACCAGCAACTAGATAGTTATTCAAAAGTGCCTATGAACTCCTGCTGTTTATTTTCCTTATTAAGTTTATAACGTGCCAGTATATTATCCGGATCGATATAGAAAACATGAGGATCTGTTTTTTCTCCCGGCAGCATAGTTGATTTATTCTTGGTCCCAGTCAGATTAAATTCCTTATCCAGTTTGGCAACAGGACTGTCAGGATTGTTCAGATCACCGAATACTCTTGCCCTGCCTTCGCAAGTGTTCACACATGCAGGCACAATCCCCTGGTCAACCCGGTGCGCACAGAAGGTGCACTTGCCGACGCCTAAATCCTTTTCCCGGTTCGGCAAGGTCAACTTGACAAAGGGATCAATGCTGCGTACGCCATAGGGACACGCGTCAATACATTTGTAGCAGCCAATGCAGAGCGACATGTCCATCAAAATCATACCGTCGGGCCGTTTATAAGTGGCACCTGTTCTATAGCGCTCCTTGCCCAGTTTCATTCTTTTGCCGGCTTTCGCCTGCGGGCATTTCTCAACGCAGGGCGGCACATCCTTACCCTGCTCTCCGGCGCAATTATTGCAGAGACGAGGGACAAAATGTTTTTCGGTGTCCGGGAACTTGTTGAACTCGACGTTCTTGACCACCGTATTAAATCTTCCCAGCGCTACCCCATACTCAGCTTTGCAGGCGATTGTACAAGCCCTGCAGCCGGTGCATTTACGAAGGTCAACTACCATGGCCCAGCGGGGGTTATCACTTGCCGCCAGAGCGTTTTTTGGCAGAAGACCAGCTGTGGCCACTACTGTGGCTACAACAGCAGCGCCCGTCTTGAGTGCATCGCGACGGGATTTAATTTCTTTATTACTCATTTCAGCCTCCTTTTTTTAAAATTAATGAATACACCTTGTTTTCACATCTCTTCGTCATACACGCCTCCCATTGGCATCTGCCTATTCGTTTAGCAAATCAATTGCGTCTGCAAAATTACCAAAGGCCTCATCAAGCAGCATGACGGAGTATTTTTGATTATGTACACCGCCTCCAAATTCAACGATCTGCAGAAATTCGCGACCTTTTTTCAGCATCGCCTTGGCCTCGGCCACCTTGGCGGCCGGTTTTTTATCATCCTCAGCCTTCTTAATGGCTGCTAATGTTTCTTTCTCAACCTCTTTGGTTTCATCGTAGTTTTTCTTGAGGTCATCCATCCATTGCTTCGGCATGCCCTCGTGTTTTTCGGTATGACAGGCGGCGCAACTCTTGCCGGAACCGGCAAGCACTATCTCGCCTTTGACAGTCTTGGCCTCGGAATGACAGCCAATGCAGTTAGTGGTTACATTGTGCATCAGAGCCGGCGTCTTCTGGACTTCTTCAGGCCCATCCGCGGTCAGCAGAATCATCTGGTACATATGATGATTGGGGTGGCAGACAGCACAATTTAACCTTGCCGTGTCAATATAATCAGCCTTCTTGTTATGTTCGATGGGTTGGTGGCAGTTAAAGCAGGCGGCAGCTTGTTTGGCGACGTGCTCCTGGTGCATCAGCTTTTTGTTTGTCGCCTCCTTCATAACTGTCTCTTCGTTGTCATGGCAGTTGAGGCATTTTTCCCGGCTTACTATCCCTTTTCCCCTTATGAGATGAAGATGACAACTTTGGCAAGGCACCTTGGCCTCTTCAATGGTCTTGTGGGTAATGGCCTTTTCGGCATCCTTGCCCTCTTCTCCAGGCTTAGCTTCTTTTTTCTGGGATTGCAGAGGCTTTGTGGGGATCTCGTGGCAGAGTGCGCACTTGGCCCGTTCAATGTTGAATTCAGAGTTCTTGAAATGGCAGAGAAAACATTTTTCCTTGGTAACCTCGAAATGTTTCTTTTCACTCTCACGCTGATGGCAGGAGGTGCAGTGGAGTTCTTGCCCTTCTATCTGTTTCTTCGGGTCAAAATGTTTATCATGGAAAAACGGAACAATGCCTTTGCTCTTATCTGCTCTTTCGAATTGGGCGTATTCGATTTTCTTTGTCCAGTATTCTCCCTCTTTTCCTATACCGGTTGTAGGATGGCACTGTGTGCTCGAACAGCTTAAGTCATCAATTCTGGGCTTTGTTCTGACAACAGGCTCATCCATATTCTGAATTGTTATCAATCTGGACAGGACTTCCAGCTCTCTACGCATAAAATCCCATTCGCTTTTTTCACCAGCGTACCTTTCATCCCTCGGAATTCCTTTATGCTGAGGAATGCTGTATTGCATCCTCTCCGGCGGGTAATGGCACTCAACGCAGCCGACGTTTTTATGCTTGCCTGCCTTCCAGGATGTATAGGCCTTTTTCAGCACTCTCGGATAGGTTAGGATATGGCAATATCCACAGAAGAATTCGGTCTTGTCGGTTTGAACAGACATCGTTGGATCTCCGGCGGCGGCTTTTCCTTCCGAAGGCATATAGGCTGAAGATAGAAGCACAATAACTATGCTAAGAGTTATAAAAAGATTTTTTCCCATTACCTCTGCACCCTTTTCGTTTGTTATGAGGAAAAAGTTTACGAAAATATAAATGAAGCTATTTCACTGTTTCATCAGGTTCGGGAACGGCTGGTTCGGGAACCGCTGGTCTGATATGGGCTGAAAATGGTTTTGGCATATCATGTTTTTTTGCTCCATCCATAAATTCAATAAGACCATCGAGCGGAGCATCCTTGTGGTGGTGGCAGCCGCTGCAGGAATTCATTAATTTATCTAGCCCTCCTGCCTTCATGCTTTCCTCAGGTGAGACAAACTGGAACGTATGGCTGGGCAGATAGCCGTCGAGTTTTGGCATATGGCAGGCAATACAGCTGCCATAGGTGTGAATGCGATGGGCTGCCCTTTTTTCCACGCTGGTGTGGCAGCTCTTGCAGAGTTTGTCGGCGGCGAGCCTGGTCAGGGATTTGTTAACGGGTTTTGTCTTATCTTTTTCATGAACGTTGTGGCAGTCTATGCAAATTATGCCAGCCTTGGCATGCTGGCTTTGCTCCCACTGGTTGTACTGCAGATCCGCTGCCTTATCCTCGGGGTCTTTGACATAGTAATTGTAGAGGGGTTTCCCCACATCATAACCGTACGGGAAGGCGTAACGGACCGGGAAGCCCTCCTTATGAGGCGTTAACTCTTTAGCGCTCAATCCACTTTTATGGCACTGACCGCAGACCATTGCACTGAGCCTCCACGACAACTTTCTCGGGTTGATTATCGTCTCCTTCTCTTTATCAAAATAGAAACTTGCCGCCTTGATGTGGTTGCTGCCGGGGCCGTGGCAGGCCTCACATCCTACGCCGGTCTCAATCATCTCAGTTTCAAAAGACTCCGTCGTTAATTCATAATTTATTTTCAGGCCAGTTGTATGACAGCCGGCGCAATTGTACTGCCAGATCCTGCCGGCATCGCTCCAGTAATCGCCGTCGCCTGGAGAACTTGACGCGGGACCGTGAAAATCGAACCATTGCTGTTTTTCGACATTCCACTGGACAGGGAGAACATACAGAGCGCCATTGGGAAATTGAGTCAGATAGCTTTGTTTAGTGTTGATGCCAAAGGTATGGCTGACTTCATAATCGTGAAACTCCCCATCGGGACCGATGGTGTTTACGATATACTTACCCTTTTTGATAAGCATGGTATTGGTTAGTTCTTGACCTTGAGGGATTTTCCCTGTCTCTGCCGAGGTTGTCACGGTCAGCCGGTTGTTTGTCTCGAAATCTCCCATGACTGAAAGCGGGTCAGGCAGTTGCATGGCTTTCGAATGGAGGGTAGGCTTCCAGCCGTCATATTCTTTCAAGTGGCAGTTTTTGCATGCCAATGAACCGACGTATTCCGGTTTATCAAATTTTGGGTTATCAAATTCCGGGTTATCAAAAGCAGCGGCAGCCGCAGTTTCCGTTTTTAAGTCTTTTTCTTCTTCGTGTGAACAGCTGACGACCGACAGGAGAAGAAACACGCCTGAAGCTGCCAATATGCCGTTTCTAAATAAAGTACTTTTCATTATTTTCTCCCAATCGTCAATTATTTATAATTTTCATTATGTTTCAGTCGTCACTTATCAATTACCCTGGAACGGCTCCTCCATCGGGAGCACCCTGGTAAGCACCAGGTAGAGAAATGTTACCAGTGCTACTACGCCTACCATCACTGCCACCTCGGGCACTGTTGGGGTGTAATAAATCTCGCCAATCCCCGGAAAGAGCGGCGGAATCTGTGCTACTATTATCAGATCCCATCGATACGCTAATATCGATATGATAGTCACAGAGGAGGCTATGAAGAGTCCAATGATAGTCCTCCCCCACTTAAAGAGCAGAAATACCATAGCGCTGAACATGCCGAGGGTGTTGAGGAGGAAAAAGTGGATAAAATCGGTTGTCAGGAAATGCCATATTTCTAATCCACCGGGCTTGCCGGAGTACTTCATTACAAGATAATCAAAGAAGTCCATAAATAATGTTACCCCTAAAAAGAAAGCCAGAAGTCCGCCCATGTGTGAGAGAGTCTCTTTGCTCACAATTTCTTTCTTGGTTATTTTTGCAGTAGTTATTGTGATATGTATCATTACGGCAATGCCTGAGGCTAGCGCTACAGTCACGAAATGCGCCGGCAGCAGAGGGGTATTCCACATTTCCCTTGCCTTCAGAAAGGCAAAGAGAGCTCCATGCGGGGCATGCACCACCATAAGGGCAAAAAGAAGAGCCCCAATAGCCAGCCACTTTGCCATCCTTTCATCCCAATAACTCCCTTCTCCTCCCATTCGTGTGATTTTTACGGCAAAAAACAATTCTGACAGCATCACCGTGGCAAAACCCGCATACGTCATCGAAGTATACACGAGCATCGAAGTAGGATTGTGGAGTACAAGCCCAAAGCCGTGGATCATTAACCCCATCAGGCTGGCGCCGGCGCTGGTGCCAACAAAGAAAACAAAGCATACTATGTATAATCCCCACGGCACCAGGTCGCTTGAGCCGGTGATTCCGACTCCTTCTATAAACATGATGCGTACCCAGCTAATGAGGCCCCATGCCATTAGAACCAGTAAAATTGCAAGAATGATGTGAAAGGTCCTGCCTGCATCTTTAATTGATGCAAGTGCGCTGTTGCCTTCATCTTTCATTGATGCAAGAACTTTGTCATAGACCTTTCTTATATCTTTCATGATCTTAACCCCCTGATATTTTGCGGAGGAGGCAATGGTTTATACCACACCATATTTTTCTTACTGTGCCGTGTTAAATAATAGATATTGCAACCGGTATTAAGCTCATCTTTAAGCCGCCACCACCGTTCGGATTTAATCAATTTTGAGACTTCGCTGTCAGGGTCGTTAAGATTTCCGAAGGTTCTTGCTTTGTTAGGACATGCTTCCACGCATCGTGTTGTTTTTCCTTTCCTTGTCCGGTGCACACAGAAAGTACACTTTTCAACCACACCTTCTTCGCGCATCGGCACTAATGGATTTCTATCCTTATACGGCACTTCGGGGTGGAACCAGTTGAATCTTCTCGCCTGGTAAGGGCATGCAACCATGCAGTACCTGCAGCCGATACATTTGTCATAATCTATCATGACAATGCCGTCTGGAGATTTGTAAGACGCTCCGGTGGGACAGACCTGAACGCACGGTGCATCGTCGCAGTGATTGCACTGCACAGGCATTTCCGTGGGATGGTAAATGCCGCTTACCCCTGTTACGGATTCGGTTTCAAAGACCGTTATATATGGGGGGGAGATGGCATCGGGAACATTGTTCTCCCGCTTACAGGCATAACTGCACCGCCTGCATCCGATGCACTTATCCAGGTCTATCACCATTGCAAACTTGACACCTGGTATGGGCTCCAGCGCCCCTTCAGGCTTTGTGGGGTTAAATCCTGTTGCACCTTCGATAATATCACCAACTATACCCAATTTCGAGGACCAGAGCGCTTCGCTTCCAGCAAGGCCCGATTTCGGAGGCCAGAGAACATAGCCTCCAGCAATGCCGGCAAGTTTTACAAATTCTCTTCTGTTAAGTTTTTTCATGTTTGCAGGTCAAATTGATTCAAGGTGACACGTTCCCCTCTTTTTCCAGCCGCATTCTTCTGGTGGAATACATTTTGCTAGCTATAGTGTTATGGTTCATATTTCAACTTTGCAATTCAAATGCCATTTTTTTAGAATATGGATAACCTCTTGAAATTTCAAAAAAATCAGAACAGCTGAAATGTCAGCCGTTTAATTATTTGGTGGAAAACATCAAGATGTGTTACATTATTGTAACAATATGGCTTCATTCATTTTTGGTCTTTGCTAAAGAAGGGATTTTACTTGGATTTTATGCTGTTAGGCACTGTAAGCCAGGAAAATGTCGTTACTTTTATGTAACGTTTTTGGCTCCCTGAACCGTGGCTGCAATTAGAAATAAAAGAGGGAGGATGGCCCCATGAAAAGCGTGTTTGTCAGTTTCCGGCTTATTCATCCTATCAGAATAGGAGTAGTCTCAATGATTACCCCGGTGGACACAGTTGAGTACTACCAGGATATCATCGACTATCTTTCAGAAAAGATCGGCCAGCCCGTAGAGATGCAGTACCGGAAGACGTATGACGAAATGGACCGGATGCTGGAACAGGGTGAGGTCGACGCAGCCTTTATCTGTTCTGCGCCCTATATTGAAGACAAGAGGAAGTTCGGCGTCGAACTGCTGGTTGCCCCGCAGGTAGATGGCAGCCCTTTTTACAGATCATTTATCATTGTTCACCGGGACAGCGACATCCAGAGCTTTGATGGATTGCGGGACAGGTCCTTTGCGTTTACAGATCCTAAATCAAATTCAGGGAAGCTCTATCCCGACTATATTCTTGCCCGGAGAGGAGAGCAGATCGAGGACTTCTTTGGGAAATATATATACAGTTACAGTCATAATAAATCGGTGGAACTGGTGGCCAAAAAGGAGGTGGACGGGGCGGCGGTTGAAAGCCTCATCTACGAGTACATGCAGGCAAAAAAGTCCCCCTATGTTCAACAGACAAGGATTATAGATCAATCTCAATATTTCGGCAGTCCGCCTCTGGTTGCATCCCCCAAAACCGCAACATTTATTAAAAAGAAGATTATAGAGATATTGGTGAATATGCAACAGGACCCGAAAGGGAAGGTGATCCTTAACAACGTACTTATTGAAAAATTTGTCCAGGTAAAAGACAGCAATTACGACTCGGTGCGGGAGATGCAGTCTTTTGTATCCGAATTTAATACCCCTGAAAATGTTGCATCCTTACCGACGGAACCGAATATCATCTCTTTCGGCGTTATACCGAAAGATAACCCGAGAATTGCCTATGAAAAATTTCAGCCTCTCATGGACTATCTTTCCGAAAAAACCCCTTACCGTTTTGAGCTGGCGTTGAGTAAGACATATAAAGAAACTGTTATTGCGTTGGGCCAGGGCGATATTGACTTGGCTTTTCTGGGGCCGTTAACATATCTGCATGCCCGGGCCGAATATAATGCAGAGTCTATCCTTAAGAGTATCACCGAGAATGGCGAATCATTTTACCGAAGTGTTATTGTGACAAAGAACGACAGTCCAATAAAGGAATTATCTGATCTGAAAGGGAAGAGCTTTGCATTTGCCTCCCCTCAGTCGACTTCAGGGAACCTTATCCCACGGTATCTTATGGCGGAATATGGAATCCATCTGAGACAATTGGAAAATTATAATAATTTTAATTACCATGACACGGTGGTTAAATGGGTTTTAAAAGGAGAATATGATGCAGAAAAAAGAATTTTCGGAAA
>JAAXQI010000099.1 GCA_012974315.1 Desulfobacterales bacterium
CGGTCTCGTGGGCTCGGAGATGTGTATAAGAGACAGGGCCAATATTTTATCCTTATAAATATGTTTAGGTGGCTAGCAAAAAACTGAAGTAAAAAAAAGACCCCGCAAACTGCGGGGTCTTTGTCAGAATCAATATCAATTTTTACTTTTGAACAACGTTAGCTGCAGCAGGTCCTTTGGGGCCGTCAACAATGTCGAAAGTTACCCGAGCACCTTCTTCCAGAGACTTGAAGCCGTCAGCCTGGATTGCACTGTGGTGAACGAAAACGTCGTTTCCACCATCCTGCTCGATAAAACCAAAACCCTTTGAATCATTAAACCATTTTACTGTTCCTTCAGCCATCTTATACTACTCCTTAATGTTCGCGGTTCACCTCTGAAACCGCTTAAATAATAAAATGCCGGTGTAAATAATTAACCGGCAGGTCACCATTGTGTTCAAAAAGAAAAAACCGCACTTCCTCTTTTTTGAAGATTGTGCGGCTAGCTTTTCCGTAATTCGTGAACTACAAATAGTGACTACACAACGATTGACGCTAT
Organism: Desulfobacterales bacterium; assembly: GCA_012974315.1. Taxonomy (GTDB): domain Bacteria; phylum Desulfobacterota; class Desulfobulbia; order Desulfobulbales; family BM004; genus BM004. Next base: position 541 of record JAAXQI010000099.1, read on the forward strand.
AATAGCCGAAAAATCCAGAAAAACAACAACTTTTTTTAATTGTCAGCAGTTGCGTATGCTGACAGGTAAAAAAAGTTGTTGTTTTATACAACAAAAGGGCAACTGGTGATCATTAGTTACTGCTTGTTTCTTCTTTGGTATAGAAACGCAGTTCACCGGTATAGATAGGGATAGCAAATTTCATCAGCAGGGTATAGATCAGCGCTCCTGTGGCCCAGACCCCTACAGTAACCGCTTTTTCAACAAATGTCGGGGCATACTCGTATATCTCACCCAGGGTGCCCGGCACAAAGCCGGGGACTGAAAGGCCCATGCCTTTTTCGATATAGACCCCGATAATGATCAGCACACAGGCAATGTTAAGGGTGAACATATTTTCTCTGGTCTGTGGACGCAGGAAGAGGAAGAAAGCGGTTACATTGAAGATCATGGCGGCCCACATCCAGGGAACCATTCCGTTATGGCCGTGCAGCCCGAAATAGAGATACTTCATGGGCGCCAGGTGAACGGAACCGGAGTAAAATTCCTTGAACAATTCTGCACCCAGCAGGAAAAGATTTATGCCCATGGCATAGGCTACCAGTTCTGCAATCTTGAAAATTGCCTTGTTGTCAATCTCAACCTTGGGAGCAACCTTTCGGACAACCTGGAAGATGATTATCATCACTGCCGGTCCTGAACAGAATGCCCCGGCCAGGAAACGTGGTGCCAGGATTGAGGCGTTCCAGAAAGGCCTGGCAGACAGGCCGTTGAACAGGAAGGCTGTAACGGTATGGATACTGACCGCCCATGGAATAGAAAGGATGATGAGCGGCATAATGATCTTCAGGCTGTATTCCCGGTTATGGGACATTTGATAGAGTGCATAGAATGAAATAAAGAGATTGATCGCCAGGTAGCCGTTCAGCACGATGATATCCCAGGCCAGCAGAGAAGACGGAAAGTTCATCTTGCCGACAAATGGAATGACATGCCATAACCGGTCAATTCTGCCCATGTCAATGGTCACGAACAGCATACACATGATGATGGCAGATACGGCCAGCAACTCACCAAACAGGACTATCTCCTTGATTGGTTTGAAGTTGTAGATATAGGCCGGTATCACCAGGAGAACGGCGGCCGCTGCCACGCCTACGAGAAAGGTGAAGTTTGCAATATAAAAACCCCAGGAGACCTGATCACGCATGGCGGTTACAATAAGTCCCTTGTGGAGCTGGTTGCCGTAAGAAACAACGCCGATAAAAATTAACAGTCCTAAAAAGCCAAGCCAGGCATAGTAATACTTGTTCCCGACGGTTACTTGCTTGAGAACGATTAAGAAGTTTTTTATTGGTAGCATATTTAACATCCCTCCGATACGTTTATCAGGTAGCGAAAAAGTAATAGAATTTTGGTGATGTGTTCAGCTCTTCTTTCAGCCGGAACACCCGCTTGTTTTCAATGAGATAACGTATCTCACTTTTTGGATCCAGGAGGTTACCGAACTTTCTGGCACCCACCGGACAGATCTCGACACAGGCCGGATATTTGCCCGGGTTGCCGCGCGTCCTCTGGATGCAGAAGGTGCATTTTTCAACCACCCCTTTATAGCGGGGCCGGTTGCCGAGATAATGGGTATTCGGATTAATTTCTTCCCTGGGGATCTGCGGTTCACCCCAGTTGAAACGCCTGGCGCCGTAAGGGCAGGCAGCCATACAGAAGCGGCAGCCGATGCACCAGTTGTAATCAATTACCACAATGCCGTCCGGTTCCTGCCAGGTCGCCTTGGTGGGACATACTTTTACACAGGGAGGGTTTTCGCACTGCTGGCATTGGACCGGCATGTAGAAATGACCATCTTCCGGCACCTCTTCAGGGTTGTAGTACTTGTCGGCTTCTTCAAGATCACTCACCCATTTATGGCCTTTTTCAAATTCAAGCACCGAAATATAATGGATCTGTGGATCCCTTGACTGGTTGTTTTCCCGGACACAGGCATAAACACATCGTCGGCAGCCGATGCAGCGCGACAGATCAAGCCCGTAGCCGAAGAGTGTATCGGGCTGTGCACCGGTTGTCTTAATGTCAAAAGAGGTCTTGTACTTTTCAGCATATTCTTTTTCCATGCGTTTGATAACTTCTGCCATTTCGGCTTTGCTCAACTCACGGAAATGTTTCTGGAAAAAAGATTGCCAGACTGAGGCATCCGAAGTGCCAACAGGGATTGCCAGGGTTGCAGCCCCAGCTGCTGTACCCTTGAGAAAATTCCTGCGGGTTAAGGGTTTACACATACTTTTGCTGCATTTATTTTTAGCGTTAATATAATCCAGTCAGGCGCGGGACGTG
>JAAXQI010000108.1 GCA_012974315.1 Desulfobacterales bacterium
TGGTCAGGGCGGTGGAGGTGGTGGCAACCGCTAATTGCCGGAATTTTATGATATTTTATACACACAGACACTGAATCTTTGAGTCTGTCAGAATAGAAAAGCGGACAGTTGTCCGCTTTTTTTATGGCCTTATTCAAGTGAAGGAAAGGAGACTTCGGAGATGCATACCAACAATGACAGGCAGACAGACAGTCTCCTGATAATCATCAATTATGACATTGTTGCAGTGTCGCGCCTGCTTTTACCCCAGATAATTGATGCCAGGATTACAACCAACAGGGGAATTAAGCCCAGGTTGACCATCTGCCAGCCGTAGCTGTTTTGCAGAGCCCCGGCCGAAAGTGATGATAGAGCCACAGTGGAAAATACGATAAAATCATTTAATGCCTGGGTTTTGGCCCGTTCCTCAGGAGAGTAGGTTTCGGTAAGCAGGGTCGTGGCGCCAATGAAAAGAAAGTTCCAGCTGATTCCCAGAAAGAGTAAAGCTGTCCAGAAATGGGCCACACTGCTGCCGGCCAGATTGACAGCGACGCAGGCAACACCCAGAATACCTCCTGCAAGCATAATGTTAAGCACCCCGTATCGTTTAATCAGGCCTCCTGTGAAAAAGGCCGGTGCAAACATACCGAGAATATGCCACTGGACGACAAATGAGGTCTGGGCAAAGGGGTAGGCAAAGTGGTGCATGGCAAGGGGTGTAGCTGTCATTGCCAGGACCATGACACCATAGCCCAGCATGCCGCAGACCAGCGCCACGATAAACATCGGTTGTGCAGCAATGACCATCAGTGGACGCCCGGTGTTGCCGACGGAAATAGCCTCGGTTATTGGTTTGGGCGGCAGTTTGAGAAATGCCAATACCATGAAGGAAACAAGATAGATACCCACAAGTGCAGAAAAGCTTGCAGCAAAGGGTGCAGTTTCGATCAAATCACGGGTCAAATTGGCCAGGTTTGGACCGACAAAAGCAGCCACCACGCCGCCAGCCATGATGTATGATACGGCTCGACTTTTGTATTCCTTGTCAACCGCATCTGCTGCAGCAAAACGGTAGTAGTTGCCAAAGCCGTTAAAGATTCCCACCAGCAGAGTGCCGAAGGTAAAGAGCCAGAATTCGCCTTGAATTATCCCCATGGTTGCAATAACACCGCCGCTTATTCCGAAAATACAGGCAAGCATGAAGCCCTGCTTGCGGCCAATACGCTCCATCAGCAGTGCTGCAGGAATAGTGGTGAACATGGTACCAATAAACTGTGCAGCCAATGGCAGGGTGGCCCATGATCTGTTTTCGGCTAACTCAAAGCCAACCAGGGCAGCAGTGGTGATAATCAGGGATGCGCCGCTCATCATAAGGGCCTGACTGATTGCCAGCAGGGGCACATTTCGTCGGAATGAATTCATAGAGCGGGAGCGTAATTTGAAAAATCCAGGAATGCAAGTCCTCAAATGAAAATAGTATACCTTCCTGCTTGACCTAAGTCATTTCGCTTCTGTACCTTAAAGGGTACTCTTTTTAGTACCATCTCGGAGTCTCCCTTCGGTCGCTTACCTGAGGGGTATAAATGCATTTCTGTATATTATGGATAAAATTTCTTTAAGGAGCTTAAAGCATGAAACTACATAATGATATGGGAAATCAGCCGATTAAGGAAGTGATCGAAGTCCATCCTGCAATAGGTAAAATCCTGGATAATTATGAAATCGGCTGCATCAAGTGCAGTATAGGCACCTGTTTTCTCAAGGACGTGGTTGCAGTCCATGTCCTGGGAGATGATATTGAAGCGATGATTGAAAAAGAGATCAATGAGTATCTTGAGAGTTTGTAAACTCTGGAAGCACAGAGGCTAAAGGCACAGAGGTATAGAGGTGCAAAGGCACAAAGGCACAGAGGTACAAAGAGGAAGGGGGGAAATAGAAAAAAATGTTTCTGGTTTTTTGGTGTTCATTTTTGGGCCAGCACCTAGCACCCAGCACCTATCCTTTACCTTTAACCTTTAACTTTATGCCTCTCTTTCATTCAAACTCCCTCTTGAATTTATCAAATTCCTGCCGTAACCTTTGCACTTCTTCCTCCAGAGCTGTTATCCTTTCATTTTCTGCGCGCACGACTATGGCAGCAGGTTCAAGCCTGGGAGCAGCCTCTTCAACCTGTACCTCGCCTGCCAGCAGGTGTGCATAGCGTGATTCTTTGCGGCCTGCCATCCTGGGCAGCTTTGTGACATAGCCCGACTCTTCCAGTTCATCCAGGGTTGCTTCTGCCTCTGCCAAGTCCTCAAATTTGTAAGCCCTTTCTGTTCTGCCCCGCAACTCGCCAACAGTCTGGGGCCCTCTCAGCAGCAGCACCATAATAAGTGCCACCTCCCTGTTCACCAGATTTCGCGTGCCTGCAAAGACTTCTGCATACTTTGGCACTCTGGATGAAGCGCTCAATACAGCCAGTTGTTTTTCCCGCAAACTGTCCAGAGCACGGACCACTGTTGTCTCATCAAAGGTAACAACCGGGTCACGGTTTGACTTCTGGTTGCAGGCATTGGTAAGTGCATTGAGCGACAGCGGGTAATACTCCGGTGTGGTCATGCTCTTTTCCATCAAGCTGCCCAACACCCGTACTTCGATATCATTCAGTAAAATATTCATGGTAGACACTTCCTCTTTTGGGGTCTGTAAAGGTGCTGCTTATCATTTTGCAAAAGGGATTATAAATTGGATTTAAAAACAATACAGCGTTTTTCGAAAGTTGCTTTAGTTCATTTATTGCTTCATTATTAACAATTGTCAGCATACGAAAATGTCGTCATACAGTACGAGATGACGATTGACAGCTGACGATTATCGTTCAACAAAACGAACGATGATTATTGGGAAACTAAACAACCCGATGATTGACAGACAGACACACAATTCAACATTTAGAATTGCAATTTCCTCACGCCTCACCCCTCACGCCTCACCCCTTACTTTCCTGTTCCTTTTATCGGCTCGCTACTGTAAAGTATTAAGAATACATTCAAAAATAAACGGGCGCAATGAATTGAAAACATATCAACAAGATATGAAATCCACCCTGTTGCGGATATACGATAAGTGTATTCTTGAACACCCGATCCTGACACTTATTGTTACCTTCGGAGTGCTGGTTTTCTTTGCCCTGCAGGTTCCCAAGTTCAAGCTGGATGCCTCGGGCGATTCACTGGTGCTGGAAAACGATGCCGATCTTTACTATCACCGGCAGATCACCGAGCGCTACCGGGCAAATGATATCCTTGTCCTGACCTATACCGCCAAGGACGATCTCTTTTCTGTTTCGTCCCTGGATGACCTTGCAAAACTGCGCGATGAACTGCGTCAGTTGGAAAATGTGAGCTCGGTAACCACCATTCTTGATGTTCCCCTGCTTCTCAACTCCGGTGTCTCACTGGGAGATCTGGCAGATGAGGAAAATATCAAAACCCTGGAAAACTCCCCCGTCGATAAAAACACAGCCCTGGCTGAATTTAATGATAATCCCCTCTACAGCGGCAGGTTGGTTAGCCCTGACGGCAAAACCACCGCACTCCTGATCAGTCTGCCTTTTGATGAAACATACCGGTCCCTTCTGAAACGCCGTTACGAGCTGCGGGAAAAAAAATACAATAACGATATCTTTGCCGGGGAAACCCAGGAACTCGATCAGGTTTCCCATGCCTACCGGCAGGAGCTGACCAGGCTCATGCACAGGGACAATCAGCTGGTTGAGGATGTCAGAACCACTATAGACCGACACCGTGACCAGGCAGATCTCTATCTTGGCGGCGTACCAATGATTGTGACGGATATGATCGCCTTTATCGAGAACGATCTTGTCGTCTTCGGGGTGGGCGTCATGTTTTTCCTGATCTTCACTCTGGCCGTTATTTTCCGCAAACTGCGCTGGGTAATACTCTCCATGCTCTGCTGTCTGTCTGCCGTCCTTGTAATGGTCGGCACCCTCGGCATGGTGGATTGGCGGGTGACGGTTATCTCCTCAAACTTTATTTCCCTGATGCTGATCCTGACTATGTCGCTCACCATCCACCTGATAGAACGCTACCTGGAGGTCCATGCCCAGTCGCCGGATGCTGACCAGCGGACACTGGTCCTGGAAACCGTGCGGACAATTGCGTTGCCCTGCCTCTATACCATGCTCACCACCATGGTCGCCTTCGCCTCACTCCTGGTTAGCGGCATCCGGCCGGTCATTGACTTCGGCATGATGATGACCTTCGGCCTCATGATCTCCTTTGGGCTCGCTTTTGTCATGTTCCCCGCAACGGTCATGCTTATGAAAAAAGATACCTCTGGTGCAGGTGAAGATTTTACCCATCCCTTTACCCTTGTTTTTGCCCGTATTACGGAGAAACATGGCAAAAAGATACTGGCATTAAGTATTGTTCTGGCAGTGATCAGCACCATGGGCATCACAAAACTCAAGGTGGAAAACAGGTTCATTGATTATTTTCGGGAAAAGACGGAGATCTCCCAGGGAATGAGCCTGATAGACAGCAAGCTGGGCGGCACCACACCCCTGGACCTCATCGTTGATTTTAAAATTGAGCCAGTGGAATTTGATGCGTTCGAGGATGACGATGACTTTTGGGAAGACGAAGAGATTGAGGAGGAACCCGATAGCTGGTTTTCCGACGTCATAGCCAGGGAAGAGATCGAAGATATCCATGACTTCCTGGAGAGCCTGCCGGAAACCGGGGAAGTCCTCTCCCTTGCTACCCTGGAAAAACTCACCACCCGGCTTAATAAGGACCAACCTCTTGACGGGTTTGATTTTTCCATACTGCTGAAAAAAACACCCCAGGATCTTAAGGAGCTACTTGTAAATCCGTATGTGTCCGAGGATATTACCCAGGCCAGATTCACCATGCGAATTATTGAATCAGACAAAAAACTGGAACGAAAAGCCCTGCTTGAAAGGATGCGTGACCACCTGGTGAACGACCTGGGGTATGCAGATGACCAGGTGCGCTTTACCAACATGTTCGTGCTGTACAACAACATGCTGCAGAGCCTGTTCCAGTCCCAGATCCTTACCATTGGCATCGTGTTCCTGGCCATCATGCTGATGTTCATTGTCCTCTTCCGTTCACTCCGCCTGGCAGTCATTGCCATCATTCCAAACCTGCTGCCCGCTGTAATGGTACTGGGCGCACTGGGATGGCTCGGTATCCCGCTCAACATGATGACCATCACCATTGCCTCGATCACCATCGGTATCGCGGTTGATGATACGATCCACTATATACACCGCTTCCAGAAAGAGTTTCCCAGGGATCGCAATTATATGGCCACCCTTTACCGCTGCCACCGCAGTATAGGCAGGGCTATGTACTATACCTCGATCACCATCATCATCGGGTTTTCTATCCTGATTATTTCAAACTTTGTCCCAACCATCTATTTTGGTTTATCCACCGGGTTTGCAATGCTGGTCGCGTTGTTGGCAGCTCTCACCCTGCTGCCGCAGCTGCTCATTCTCCTCAAGCCTCTGGGGCCGGAGGCCAAAGAGAACCCTCTGGGGCCGGAGGCTAAAGAGAACCCTCTGGGGCCGGAGGCCAAAGCTAATGAGCAGGAAATCCATTAATTCGTTATATCTGTCAGGTATGAAAAAGACCGCTCTGCTTTTAATCTGTATTATACTGTTCTGGGTTACCGTTGTTCCTGCCCTGGCCTGGACAGGCAAGGTCGTTGATGTAAGGGACGGGGATGTCCTCAAGGTTTCACACCCGGAAAAGGGTGTTCTTGTAATAATGCTCTATGGCATCGATGCCCCGGATGAAAGGCAGCCTTTCTTCAAGGAGGCAAAAGAATTTTTAACAGACAAGGTGGAGGGGCAGGTCGTAAATGTCCAGGAGTTCGTTACCGGGCAGAAGGTCGTCACAGCAGTAATTTTCCATGGAGGAGTTAACATAAACGCACAGGTTCTGCAGGCAGGATATGGTTGGGTATATAAAACATACTGCGATCAGGATTTCTGCCCGGACTGGCTGACTTATGAGAAACAGGCAAGAGATCAGAAGTTGGGTTTGTGGCAGGAAGAAAATCCCATTCCGCCTTGGGAGTGGCGTAAAAATGTACTGACAAAGATATTCAGGGTATTCTTGTGGATTCTGCCACCCTGGAGCGACTAGAAAATGCATAATTTAAAGTTTACAATGCATAATTGTATTTTACCCCTTACCCATGAGGAACTTTTATGTGCTCAGAAAAAAAGAAAAAACCAAACGTGAAGGATATTGTTTCCAACCTCTCTGCGCCTATGTCTCTGACCCAAAAGATATCTCTGCTTATCAAGAATAACACCTATAAGCTGTTTAATTTCAAGAACTGCTGCGGGCATCCGGGCGAACCCGGCTGCTGACAGTCTTAATATCAGCATCAGTTAGATGCTGGAGATTAAATAATTTTACTTTTGTCACCCTCCCTCCTTTAAACCCATTAAAAACTGAAAGGGAAAAAACATTATGGACCTTGAGAAAAAACAGAAGCTCGAAGCAGAAGGGTATGTATTTGACAGCGAATTGCTGTGTTTTTTGAACAGAAAAACCGGAAAAATATTTACAAGTGCTTGGATAGACAGTAAAAATTTGAACACTGTCCAAATAAGCATTTCCCTGCCGCATAACCCCTCTACATGGAAACTGCACCTCAATCCTGACCAGCCCCATGAGGAAATGAGAATTGCCCTGTTTGAGAAATATGGTAATACTCCGTAAGTAGTATCATATCAAAATTTATACCGGGAGGTGACCCATGAGTAACGACATCCTTTTTTCACCGTTTCAGTTAAAGAATTTTACCCTGAAAAACCGGATAGGCGTGGCACCCATGACCAGAATGTCATCTGTTGTAGACAGTGTACCCCGACAGGATGTCCTGGATTTTTTGGTACGGCGCGCAGAGAATAACTCCGCAATTGTTTATACCGAGGCAATAGTTACAGACTACGAAAGTGCTCAAGGGTATCCCGGTCAGGCCCGCATAACTACCCAGCGTCAAATCGAGACCTGGAAGCCTGTTGTTCGGGCGATCCAGCAGCATGGCAGCATCGCCATCCTGCAGATGTTTCACTGCGGCCGTATGGCATGGCCCGGGGTTAATCCGGCCAACAGGACCATTGGGCCAAGCACTCTTACCCCGAAGCAGGACAATCCATTGACAGGGGCACCCTATCCTGTACCGGACGAGATGAGCCGGTTTGATATCGAGCATGTCGTTAACGGCTTTGTGGAGACAGCCAAGGGAGCGGTAGCCGCAGGCTTTGACGGTATTGAGATCCATGGAGCCCACGGTTACCTCATCAACCAGTTCCTCTCGTCATACTGCAACCAGCGCACCGACAGCTACGGCGGCTCTGTGGAGAACCGTTATCGCTTTGCCCATGAGATTATCCAGGCAGTGCGGCTGGTGGTCCCGGAAGACCGTCTGATAACCTTTAGAATATCCAACTGGGGTGTGGCGGACATGGAGGTGTCACTGTATAGCAGCAAAGAAGAATACCAGCAGATTGTAAGGCTGCTTTCGGAGGAGCCCCTGGATGCAATCTCTGTATCCACCTACGACTTCAGTCAGAAAGCCTTTGGCACGGAAAAGAATATGGCGCAGCTTACCCGTGAAGCCACAGACCTGCCGATTATGATCTGTGGCCAGATCTATGACCGGGCCAGTGCGGACAAAGCTTTAGAGGACGCAGATATTATCCTGAGCGCTAAATCCATACTGTTGAATCCAAACTGGGTGGCTGACCTGCAGGCAGAAAAGCCCATGAAAAAATATGCTTCGGAAGAGGCAAACATAGCCTATACAGAAACACCGCTTTCCTGAGCATTATGTGTTGAATAATTTTTAAGGAGTCTTAATGAAAGAAGTTGCATTGATTTTTTTCTGGTGGTTGATGTTTGGCGGAACCCACATCATTGGCTCCAGTATAGCTGTGCGGACATTTTTTATACACCACATGGGCACACTGGGATTTAAATGTGTTTATTCCCTTGTTGCCCTCGCGACCTTCATCCCCCTCTTTTATTTCCATTTTACCCACAAACATGCCGGTTATCTTCTTTATACACCAGGCTATTTCCTGCAGCTGTTTGCGCAACTTCTCATGCTTGCTGCCATTATTGTTTTGCTGCAGGGATTGACAACTGCAAATCCCATGACAACCAAGGCGGAGCTGTTTGGCAGGCATATCAACTCCGGGCACGGCATTCAACGCATCACACGCCATCCGCAGAACCTTGCTTTCGGAATCTTCGGGTTGGCCCATCTGCTGGTAAACCCGTATTTAGGCGATTGGATATTCTTTGGAGGGTTTATTGTTTATGGTGTGGTGAGCGCCATGCATCAGGATCAACGTTTACTTGCCATGGGTCATACACAGGTGAAACAGTTTATTGCCGACACTTCGGCAATTCCCTTTGCTGCGATTATAAGGGGTAAACAACGATTTGGACTGGATGAGTTCTATCCTCCTGCCCTGGTTGCAGCCATAGTAATCTTTATTCTGCTGAAGCTTTTACACCCAATGCTCTTCGGCGGCTTCGGAGGCTAATAAGTTTGAATTTTATATTTTAAAATTCAAACTCACGCCTCACGCTTCACCCTAAAACTACTTTTTGCAGTTTTTCGATCTTCGTTCTTGTCATGAACCGTGCAGTCCGTTCCAGTCGCCTGGCATTTTTTCCGTAGAAACCCAGGCATTTACCGATTAGTTCAATAGCCTCATCATCGCTTAAATTTTCTGCGATTATATCACCGATACGGGGACATCCACCACCGTTGCCGCCAAAGACCAGGGTCCAGCCCTTTTTCTTGCCGAATAAGCCTATATCACGCACGTAGCTTTCGCAGCAGTTCAAGGGACAGCCGGATATGCCCACCTTGGTTTTTGCAGGCAGGGGTAAATCACCAAAGGCCTTTTCCAGTTTTTCCCCCATGGCCAACGAATCCTGGCGTCCGTACTTGCACCATTTAATACCAGGGCAGGCTTGGATATAATGGATGCCTACAGGCTTTTTAGGACCTGTTTTCTGCCCTAATTCCTGCCAGATCTGCTCTGCTGTTTCCGGCTCATGCCCCACAATGGACAAGCGCTGGGCCGAGGTGATCTTGAAAAAGGGGATGCCATGTTTTTTGGCAATCCCGGTTAGTTTTTCCAGATACTCTGTTGACAGTATGCCCATTTTGGTGCCGGGAAGAACGTTGAATGTTTTAGTCTTGCTCATATTCTTTTCACTCATTGTTTTACCTTTATTCTCTCTTTGGGTAAATACCCCGCTGCTTGCAGCGTTATTATTAGAAATATCCTTTGTTGAGATACCCCGTAGCTTGCTGCGGGGAGTTTCATTGATGTAATTATTTTCGTTGAAGTTATCTGCCAACTGCCTTTTGTCGACTGTCTGACAATCGTCAGTTGTATATTGGTCGTCATACGGTACGAAACGACGATTATTGGGTAACTAAATAACCCAATGATTGACAGACGGCCGACAATTCTTTCCTCTTTTCTTTTAAAAACCTTACGGGTATCTTATTTCCCCCATGCTCAAAATTGAAAAACCAAATTACTTTAATACCCAACTGCCCCTGTGGTCCGTACACTGCCTGATGCTGCTGTCATCTGTTATTGTGTCAAGCTCATTTACCGTGGGAGAGGCAATAACCCACGGTCTGGAGCCGTCTGTATTGCTTCTGGTGCGTTACGTGGTAGCTGTGCTTTGTCTGGCTCCTGTCCTGCTTTATAATCACGGACTTTCAATACCCACAGTCAAGCAGCTTGGTGGTTACAGTCTGATCAGTGCCAGTACAGTAGGTTTTTTCTGGTGCATGTTTGAGTCACTGCGTTACACCAATGCCTTAAGCACCAGCGTTATTTTTACCCTGGTGCCGGGAATTTCCGGGATTTACAGTGCAATTTTTCTGAAAGAGCGTCTGGGTCGCGGTCGCCTCTGGGCTCTGTTCTTTGGCATGGTCGGTGCCCTTTGGGTCATTTTCCGGGGGGATCTGAATCGGCTTCTGGGCCTGGAGGTCAATCACGGCGATCTGCTCTTTCTGGCCGGCTGCTTTATGATGGCTGCTTATACCCCTTTGGTGAAAAAGCTGCATCATCATGAATCCATGATGGTCATGACCTTCTGGGTATTGGTAACCGGCACAGGCTGGCTATTGCTGCTGTCTTTTGCCGGTCTGGGTGCGGTTGACTGGCAGGGGGTTGAAACCAGGGTCTGGGCCGGAATCGTCTACCTGGCAGTTTTTTCTACAATAATAACGTTTTACCTTACCCATATCTCCATACTTTACCTGGGGCCGACACGGGTCATGGCTTACAGCTATTTTTATCCGGCCTTTGTGCTGATAATCAACTGGGGTCTTGGCAAAGGGTTGCCGCCTGCTATAATTTTGCCAGGGGTTGCAGTTGTCACTCTTGCCACGGTAGTTCTGCAATGGGAATTAAAGAGTAGAAAGTTAGGATAAAGGAAACGGTATGCGGTTAGCGGTACGAGGCTTAAGGTTAAAGGCAAAGAGCTAGGGTAAAAAAAGGTTTGCGGCATGATGCTGTCTACGGTTTCCCCGTATACCTCGTTCCGTGTAGCTTTTGTGTCTTTAGCCTGGTGTCTGACGCTTTTAAAACCTATGAGTGCAATTTCCATAAGTTTTATTGTATATTGCGGGTGAAAAGTTTTAATATACCCGGAATTAATCATTTTGTGAGGATAATTTGATCATGAAAATTTGCCCTGAATGCAAATACGAAAGAACCATCCAGGATAACCTTTTGTACCCGGATTATGAATGTCCTTCATGCGGTATAATTTTTGAAAAAGCTAAGGCCAAAAAAGCACTGGCTGAACTTGAAAAGCAACGGGAACAAGAGCGAAAGGCCAAGCGGGAGAAACTGAAAAAAGAGGAAGCAAGGCAAAAGAAGGCAGAAGAAGATCGGCAGCGGCAGGCAGAGGAAGCCCTCAAGCAAAAAGAAGAAGAGGCAAGAATAAATAGAGAGGAAGAAGAGAGGCTGCGGCAGGAAGAGAAAGAAAGACAGAAGAAGGCAGAAGAAGAGCGACAGCGGCAGGCAGAGGACGCCCGCAAGCAAAAAGAAGAAGAGGCAAGATTCCTGCGAGAGAAAGAAGATCGGCTGCGAAAAGAACAGAAAGAGAAATTGCGCAAATTAGAGGAAGAAAGGGAACGGAAGAGAGAGGAAGAGAAAAATCGAAAAGCTGAGCAGGAGAGAAGAAGAAAAGAGGAGGAGGCTAAACGTATAATACAAAAGCGGCAGGAAAAGATAAGTGCTCTTGCCAGGGAAAGTGCTGATAAGGTCATCACCTCAGAAGAGAATGTCAGTGAGTATCAGCTGTTTGACATGTGTCCGTTTGCTATAGCACAAACAGGCAAGGGCTTGGCTATTGCCGGTATTGGTGATAAAAAGAACAAATGGCAGCATCTGCGCTGTATCCAGAAATATTGCCGGTTATGGACCCTGAAAATAGACGACAACGGCGAAGTGTATGCCCAGGGTTGTGCCATGCAGTTCCAGGGTTTAAGCAAAGAGGAGATTGCTAAGAATTTTACGGTTAAAAATACCAGGATCCTGGAGGAAGCACATCCTCTGGAAAGTGAATCCAAGGACAATGAAACCCAGAAATAAAATTATTTTCCCCTCTAGCCTTATGTCCTGCACCTTTAGCCTTAAACCTGATCTTTTAATCTTTACCCTTTAGAAATGCCGAAATCTACTTTTACAGCACTGGGTGTTTACAAAATGCTACCGCAGACCAACTGCGGGAAATGCTTTCTGCCATCCTGTCTGGCCTTTGCTGCGGCAATCGTGGCAGGTCGCAAAAAATTCAAGGATTGCCCGGATCTCGACCCTGAACGCACCGCAGAATTTTCTGCAAAGTTTGAGAGCCCTGGCTCCAGAGATGTCGACCAGGCAGAATTCATCAATAAATTGAAGAAAAAGATGTCGACCATCAACTTTGAGACAGTTGCTCCCCTCATTGGCGCGACTGTCCAGGATGACAGTATAATCATCAATTCCATGGGTAAGGATTTCGTTTTTGACCGGCAGGGAAACATGGTCTCGGAATGTCATATCATCCCCTGGGTGCAGGCCCCGTTACTCTCCTATATTACCTACAAGACACATGGGGATATTACCGGTAAATGGATGTCATTCCGGGAAATTAAAGGCGGTATTGAATGGCAGGCGCTTTTTACCAGCCGCTGTGAAGAACCTCTTCGAAAACTGGCAGATGAAAATCCTGGTCTGCTGAATGATCTGATTGATTTGTTTATGGGTAAAACTATTGACTGGTACGAGGCAGATATTGCCCTTATCCTCTATCCCATGCCCAAGATCCCTGTTCTTATCTGTTACCAGGCTCCAGAGGATGATCTGGGATCGAAACTCACCATCTTTTTTGATGAATGCTGCAGCACGAATCTCCACATCAAATCTATTTTCACGCTCAGCTCCGGACTGGTACAGATGTTTACCAAGATTGCCGAGCATCATCTGTAAAAGAAAGTATTCAGTAATCAGTTTGCAGCTTTAAATTTTTTCTTTAGTCTTTTCTGCCAACTGCCAGATAAGCGAAGCGCAGTAGAGACTTCGACTGAATACTGTTTCCCCTTTTTATCCGCTGTTTGCAATAATCAGTGGTTTTATGATGTCGAACAGAAACGCCCGGGCGCCAATAAAGAGCATGATCGATACAACTCCAGCGGCAGGGACTGTAATGATCCAGGAAGTGAATATTTTTTTTGCCACACCACGGTCAATACCACCAATACCGCGTGCCAGGCCAATGCCGATCACCGCCCCGACCAGGGTATGAGTTGTCGAAACCGGCAGCTTCATCCTGGTGCAGACCAACACCGTTAAGGTGGCGGCCACACCCGCAGCCACCCCGCGGGATGGTGTGATCTCGGTTATTTTTTTGCCAACGGTTTCCAGCACTCTGTGACCGAAAGTTATCAGGCCTAACATCAGGCCCACTCCGCCCAGCATCAGGATCCAGGTCGGCACCGCAACTTGCATCTGTACAGTGCCGCTTTGCAGGATGTCGGCGATTGCGGCAAGAGGGCCGATGGCGTTGGCCACGTCATTTGACCCGTGGGCAAAGGCCACGGTGCATGAACTTATCACAACCAGCGGTGAAAAAACCTCTTCAACCTTTTCAAGTTGTTCAGACAGGGGCAGGGTATCCATGCCCTGCAGATAGCGACGTATTAATATTTGTGAAACCACAGCTGAAACCAGGCCGAGAGCCAGGGCAAACAGCAGTGTATGGGTATCGGTCAGCCAGTCCAGCCCCTTGATCAAGTGCTTCAATCCCTTGTAGACCGTGGCCAGGGTCACCACCATGACCAAAAAAAAGACGATATAAGGGGTTATCTTAATTGCCGCCCGGGTCGGTTTTTCTCTACCAAGGATGGTGACTACTATAAGTTTGAAGAAGATAAAACCCAGGATCCCTCCTGCAACAGGAGAGATGAACCAGCTGGCCACAATCTGCCCCATCTTATGCCAGTTGACAGCATCCAGACCAGCGGCCGCTATACCAAAACCGGCAACTGCTCCGACGATTGAATGGGTTGTGGAAACCGGCATGCCTGTCCAGGTGGATATGTTAAGCCAGAGGGCGGCGGCCAGTAATGCCGAAGCCATGCCGATGACGAAAAGGGTCGCTGCATCCCCTTGCTGCATGCCCGGGATAGAGGCAAGAAAATTGGGGTCGACTATACCCTTGCGTACGGTGTCTGTTACATGTCCACCGACCAGGACGGCACCGGCGAACTCACAGATGCAGGCAAGAATGATCGCCCGTTTAAGGGTGATAGCGTTGGAACCGACGGCCGGGGCCATGGAGTTGGCCACATCGTTGGCGCCAATGTTCCAGGCCATATAGAGCCCGAGCAGGGCCGTGATGACAAGAATTACAATATCCATTCTGAAAGAACTATGTGACTATCATTGTTCTGAGCATATCACCGGCGTTTTCAGCTTCATTGGCAATTTCGCTGAGAACCAGTAACATTTTTTCATAGAACAGGAGAGTGATGGGATCGAGTTGGTTTTCCAGGGCAAAGATGTCCTTGCTTAAGCTGCGGGCTATCCTGTCTGCCTTCCATTCTTCTTCGTTCAGTCCGTCAAGTAGTTTTAGGACATTGCTGGCCTCTACCCCGCTGAAGGAAACCTCTGCAAGGTTCTTAAGTTCTTCAGCTGCGGTGAGCAGGGTTTTTGTGGTGACAAAAACCTGGTCTACAAAGTCGAAGAATTTATCCATTATATCAGGATGAAGTTTTGTATTACGCAGGGTCAGGATGACTGCGAAATCTTCCGCTTTATCGGCAATCTTATCCTGACAGCCAATGAATTTTTCCAACTCTACCCGATCAACAGGCAGAAAATAGCGGCGTGGCAAATGCTCCCGAACTTCGTGTTTGATCAAGTCAGCCTCATATTCCAGCTTGGAGACCTGGTCCTGCAAGCGTCTGATTTCCACGTAGTCTTCATTGACCAGTGCTTCCATCAGCGGCCTGATTACTTCAACGCATTCCGTTACCTTTTTGGTATGTTCCACCAGCGGTCCAAAAGGCGATTTGCCAAACAATTCCTGAATAAAACTCATAGAACTACTCCTAATAGTAGAATGTGAAATAAGCTGTCAGTCATTCCGACAGACCTATCATACGATAAAGCAGTTCATTTTCAATCCATTTCCTTTGTTTTTTACCAGTTTAATAATGTTTCCCTAAATTGAACCGTTATTGACAAAAATTGTCAGTTGGGAGCTCTTGCTAATTCCCTCTTGAAACGACCCGGAGAGCCCATTAAATTTAAATGTATACCACCCTGTGGCACATCTCTTTCTGCCCATTTTTTTTATTGATGTGGTTAATGGCAATAAAACCGAAATGTTCGACTCGCAGTGCTTTGGAGTTGTGTTGTCTTTTAATAGTTATTTCATTGTTATGATTTAAAAAAACTTACAAAATATGCTAAGTGGTTCGCTAATTGCGTAAAAATTCTGGATGCTAAAAAAAAGATTTTGTTGGGCTTTGGGGCATTTTGTTTTTTCGGCACAAAGTTTTTTTTCTGCCTGATAGTTGTTATCATGTTTTGAAGAAAAATCCAATTGAAGTCCCAGTACAAAGTGCAAGAAAAATAGGAACATCAGAGGGCACTGCCGGAAAGAACGGTTGGGATGAATCAGTACGCAGTCCCTAAAATTGATTTGTAGTAATCCTGGCAATATATTTACAAATTCCAGCAAGTAATGAAACCTGGAAATAGTGAAAAATGTCAGGTTTTGTGTCAATCATCGTTTGGTGTGTAAAACGATGATTTAGACTTACTCTCATTGCAACACCTGGCCCTGGAATTTCTTTTGTTGCCAGGTTGCATAGACCTGTAATTCGTTATCCTGTCAACTTGTTCACATTTTTCCTGTTTCAAAATTCTGTTGTTTTTGATCACGTCTCAAGTCGCTTTGTCCCTGTTTTACCTGTAGATATTCCTTAAATTAATATTGCCTGGACTACCACATTGTGATATATATTAGGAATGGTTCCTGTTACTTCTGGACTTCAAGCAACAGTGTCCATTTGATTCAATGATTAATTTCATGAACCTGCATAATCCACAGTGCAGAAAAGGAGTACAGGTATGAATTGTTTGGAATTCAAGAAATGTGGCAGAGAAGGTGGGGGTGTTAAATCTATCGAATTAGGAACATGCCCTGCATACCCGGACTATGGACAGCAATGCGTACGGGTTGCCGGAACACTGTGCGGCGGAGAGGTGCAAGGGACTTTTGCCCTGAAACTGGGAAATTGCCAGAAATGTGAATTTTATACCAGCGGACATTATGACAAAACTTATAGCAACGGCCAGAAAGACCCCTTGAAAAAAGCTAATAATGTAAGTCAGCAGAGCGGATATCAAAAAATAGCTAGCAGCGGTCAGTTTTCAGTAAAAATTTAATTTAACTTTGGGTTAATTCCCCGCAGCTTACTGCGAATAAAGTTCAGATTATGGTTTTGATACCCCGCTGCTCTGCGGCGGGGTAGTTTATTTGAAAATTTTTCTGCCATCTGAATATTTGTTTACTCAAAAACCAGGATCTGGTTTTTAATTTTTTATCCAGTATCCAGGTTTTTTCCTTTAACCTTTAACCTTTAACCTTGCGCCCTGCGCCTTTCACTTAACAACATTTACACTGGCTGGCCCGCGCTGTACTGTCCGATGGTATTCCACCGCCGGTTCACCAAAGATCATTGCATAGCCTATGGAGTGATCTTCAGGAATGCCGAGTCTCCCGGGCAGGCCGGGAATAAGGGAAATCGCCATCATGGCCATACCATCCCAGAGTGTTCCGACGCCGCGTGCATGCGCCATCAGCTGAAAAGTGGTGAGGGCGATGTGAGTGTCCTGAACCGGGCAGGGAGAGTCTTGTGGGGCACTGGTAATGAGCAGGTGCGGCGCGTCTCTGAAAATGATATCCTTTCCTGCTTCCTTCCATGCCTCGACAGCCATGCCGATATACTGGGTAACTAAGCCCTCCGGGAGTTTTCCTTCATCATTCAGTTTGGTTAGTTCTGCCATAACTTCTTCCCGTAGCCCTTTCATTACCGCACCCTCTCTGACAACGGTAAACAGCACAGCCTGGGCGTTGACGCCGGTCGGAGAATGGCTGGCAATATCGAGAAGCTCGTCGATCAACCCAGGATCCAGGTCTTTTTTGTTGTAACGGCGTACTGATCTGCGGCCCTTGATCAGCGTTTCCAGCCTGGCCGGGTCCGGCATATTCCCATCCAGTATAGTGCTTGCCTCGGGGTCCCTGCCGAGGATCGACACTGCACCTGTTGGGCAGATAGCAAGACAGTGCTGACACCGGTAGCATCCCTCCTCATTGGTGATTATCGGGTACTCATCCATGCTGATCACAGCAGCTGGGCAATCTTCTGCGCATTCACCGCACTGGATGCAGAGTTCTTCGTCTATGCGAAACTGAATCATGGGTGGCTCCTTTTCCTGCTCGGGTTAAATTGCTGTTCAGATATAGATATACAATATTTTTAAAAAGGGCTACAGCCATAAACTGTAGCCCTTTTTCATTTGATTGCTACCATTTTGCTACCACTTGTATCAAAAATGGCACTTTCTAGTCTACAAGCAGCCTCTTGATTTATCGGCTTCATAAGGTGTGCATAAACATTTAATGTAACTGTAGGGCTCGAATGTCCTAGCTGCGATTGAATGTATTTGATGTTCTCTCCCTGTTCTATCATAAGGCTTGCAGTGGTATGCCTCAAAGCATGAAACTTAATTTGAGGAATCTTTGCTTTATCTAGCGCAGGGAAATAATACCTGTTGACCATGTTGCTGTGGTTTATGGGTTGTCCTGCTCTATTAGGAAAGATCAAGTTATGCTCGTTAGGTAAGCAAGCAAGTTTCCATTCTTTTAATGCTTTAACCATAGAGGGGCCAATATCAATTCTGCGCTCTGAACCCTTTGTTTTTGGAGCAAACCACCTGCCCTTGTTAAAAGTCCTTTGTATGTGAATCTGGCTATTCTTCCAGTCAACATCAGACCATTTAAGGCCCAGCAACTCTCCTTGCCTTGCTCCGGTAGTTATAGCCAGCATAAAAAGAGTATGATATTTCTTGTCTATCACCTGCTCAAGAAAGGTTTTGATCTCCTCTACATTCAAGATAGTTATTTTATTACTTTCCTCTACCCCTTGTCCTCTTGGCCTCTCAGCATCTCTTAGAGGGTTATGGCCAATATACTTGTGACGAACTGCATAGGACATAATTTGATTCAGTGAAACGAGAATCTTTCGCAGGGTGCCTAGTTTCATTCCTTGTTCTTGCCGTATTTGAATAAACTTCTCTATCCTAGCAATAGTAATTCTGTTTATCTTTAAAGGCTCAAGTTCGGTAAAATGGTTCCTAGTATGTCCTTCGTATACTTCCCATGTAGTTGACCTTAAATTCTGTTTTTTGGATGCTATCCAGTCTTCTGCAACTTGATTAAATATAGGGGTTTCTCTACTGGAAACATAAACACCTTTCTCCAGCAGGTCTTCAATGTCCCTTAATGCTTTATTGGCATCCTTCCTTGCTGTACCCTTTGGGAGGGCCTTCACTTGCCTCTTGCCTTGATTGTCATAAAAGTCCATAACATAACGACCACGTCTTTTTGCTATACAAGCCATTAGTTGTTCCCTCCTTAATTGAAAGGTTAAATGAAATTTTCCTTGTGTGCCCTATTGTACATTATAGTAAAACAATAGCAACAAAAATGATACTTGAGATAACT
>JAAXQI010000225.1 GCA_012974315.1 Desulfobacterales bacterium
CGATTGACAGACACAAAATTCAAACTTTTTACAAAAATATTTTCATGAAAAACCAAGACCCCAATATTAGTCCAATCGCCTGGAAACCTAACTGGGAATCCATTGATACCGTGCTGCTTGATATGGACGGTACTTTACTTGACAAACATTTTGATGATTATTTCTGGGAGCATTATGTTCCTGAAATTTTTGCAGAAAAAAATGACCTTACTCCTTTGGAAGCCAGAAAGGAACTTCTTGCCCGTTACAAGAGCATAGAAGGAACACTTGCCTGGACAGACCTTGATTACTGGTCTGAAAAACTTGGCCTCGATATTCCCGCCCTGAAACTCAAAATCAACCATCTCATCCAGGTGCATCCCTATGTGATTGATTTCCTGCAATATTGCCGGAGCTTGGGAAAGAAAGTGCATCTGGTGACCAATGCCCACAGCAAGACCCTGGATATTAAAATGAAGAAAACGGATCTCGGCGGCCACTTTGACAGGATCATTTGCTCCGAAGAGGTTGGCCTTCCGAAGGAAGATCCGAAATTCTGGGAGCGTCTGGAATCAATACTTGGTTTTGATAAGCAAAGAACTCTCCTGGCTGACGACAATGATACTGTTCTGCAGGCCGCTCAAACCTATGGCATGGAAGTGCTCATTTTTGTTGCCAGGCCAAGCAGCAGGGCGGAGATCCACTATTCTTTACAATTCCCTTCCATTGTCTATTTCAAGGAATTGATAGTCTGATACTCAAGTTGACAGGCTCAATGAGTGGCTGGAAATGGTTCCCGGGTCATCTGGCTGGTGCAGGAATTTATTGTTCAGTAGGTGCTGACAAGTCACTTTCCAGGTAACAGCTGCTTTCGGTAGTGATGCCGGCCTGCCTGATAATTGGATCATACCTTGCTTTAAAGCCGCAATGGTTGTCGACAAACATGGGATGTTTCCGGGGTTTTATTACTCTTATTTTTTGATAGGCGTCCTGCCTGCCAATTTCACAGATATTTTTCAAAACATAAGCTCTCGGGTCCATTTGCAGCCTATGGCCCAGACGGGCGAACTCCCTGCTTCTTGCTTTGTTGCCCTGTTGAATGCGCTGGCCCTGGATGGTTATGACAGTAATTTCCTTCTTGCTTGTATCGAGGAAAAAGCTTGCCTTGGCAATATAGCTGTAGTCCGTGCCATGGGGTTGTTGTTCTGATGCCCTGGCCAAATAACAGCAGATCCCTGAAGTGTCTTCAGTGGCCCCCTCTTCCATAAGCATCATCATGCTCTGCTCCAGGTAAACCGGACCACCGAATTTTTCAATAAATTGCGCCCGGATGGCGAGTGTTTCATGAATAACCCTGCTGTTTTCTTCGATTTGCCAGACAACCGCTTCAGTTGTCGTTTTTTCGAGACCATGCAGGAGAAAGTAGGGATAGGGGAAACAGGCATAATCGCCGTCGGTAAGCGGCTCTGCATATGTCTGCAGTGCTTTGGCAATGGCCAAAGCAAAAGCCCTGGTTCCTGTTTGATTAACCAGGCCCCGATAAGCGCGATCAATCAAAATCATTACCAGTTCAATGTGCTCGCTGAAGCAGAGCCCCCGGATAACTTTTACGGCCCGCGAAGAGGGGCCGACAGCAGCTATCAGGTTTCTGTTTTGATTAACAATTTGATAGAGAGAGGAGTCAAATTTTTGCTTATCAAATGATTCGGAATTATGCAGGTATTCTTCGATGCGGTGAGAAAAGGCCTTTTGTCGTATTTGGGTCATGCTTCCCTGACAACAAGATGCCTTTTGTTGACATACATGTCGTGTAAGGCGGCAATGGCAAGCATACCCTGCTTACGGCCCATTTTAACATAACCCATGTTTTTTGATTGCCTGGTATGTTGATCGGTAATGATATGGGCGTTGAGTACTTTGCCGTAGGGAGTGAACATATCACTTAATTCTGCTTCGGTCATATTGTAAATAAGATTACCTACATAGAGTTTCAAAGACAGACTCCTTTGCGTGGGCACGGCAACAAAAAACAGAATACATCAGTAAATTCTGAAGAAAATATTAATTGCAGCTAATGAGAAAGACACGCATGAATAAATTTGAATGGAACAGGTGAACTATAGTCCATTGTCATATTTTTACAACCCAATTAATTTCTCCGTGCATATCTCGACAGCCTGACATAGAATTTAAAACTACGGCAAGTAAACATGTAGACTCCCGGAACTGATCGCAGGTTTTCTATTGCGGTTCCGTGGGTGGCTGTTGAAAACAGTTTAAACAAAAGATATTTCTTAAGTGAAAGATATGAAAGAAATTAAATATTATTCGCCAATAGAAGAAAAAATAAACATCATTTCCCATGGCCTCGCTTTTATTTTAAGCATTGTTGCTTTTGTGCTTTTGGTTACCCATGCAAATCTGTATGGAAATGTCTGGCATATTGTAAGTTTCAGCATTTTCGGAGCAAGTTTAATTATTTTATTTGCGGCTTCTACATTTTACCACAGTGTTAAAAATCCAGAGTTACGAAGCAGATTGAGAATCATTGACCATGCATCTATCTATGTCCTCATTGCGGGTACGTACACTCCTTTTTCGCTAGTAACGCTGAATGGGCCAACAGGTTGGACGATTTTTGGAATTTCCTGGGGGTTGGCTTTAACCGGAATAATTCTGAAACTGTTTTTTACAGGAAAATACAAGTTAATTTCGACACTTATGTATATATTGATGGGGTGGATAATAATTTTCGTCATAAAACCGGTAATGAATAATTTATCTCTGGAAGGTTTGCTTTGGCTTGTTGCAGGAGGATTGGCTTACACAACTGGCGCAATTCTATACAGTATTAAAAATATAAAGTTCAATCACGCCATCTTCCAT
>JAAXQI010000094.1 GCA_012974315.1 Desulfobacterales bacterium
TGTCTATACATGTTGAGTTGTGAATGATTCTTAAAAGTGCAAGATGTACGGTATACATGTTGAGTCAAATTTTGTATTACAAAACTCAAGATGTTGGCAAGACATCTGGACTTTATATAGGCTTTTCTTCAGGACCAAATCTTCTCTTTTGCTTGAATCCTCGAACTGATGTCTTGTCTGAAACCGACGATAACCATTGGAGAAGGGTTCGTCAGGATGAAAAAGCTGCCCTTACTATTAAAGGAAGAGAGGATTCAGGTTGAATTTCTGAGAGCAAACAGTTAGAAAATAAAGCAAATAGAGCCTTAACCCTGATTTTCAAGAGCCCGTAAAAAGTAATTGATTGTCACCTTATGAGAAACATAAAAACTGAAATAGTTTCAAGTTTTCTCGACAGAACTCAACTTATTCTATCTGTCACTATATTTAGTTTGGTTTCACTCCTCTTCAGCCTCTTCGTTTCTGTAAGCCATGCATCAAGCGCCAAAATCAATCTTAGCCCCGTAGAAAAGCAGTGGCTTAAAGAACATCCGGTTATACGCCTGGCACCGGATCCAAATTTTGCTCCCATCGAATGGTTTACTTTAGACGGTCAGTTCAAGGGTATATCTGCAGACTATGTTGCCCTGATTGAGCAGAAATTGGGAATTAAATTTCAAGTTGTTCATGCTGACAATTGGTCTACCGTTATGGATATGGCCCGTAATCGACAGGTAGATCTCTTGGCTGCAGCAGCAACTTCTCCGCAGAGAGAAAAGTTTTTTTTGTTTACCGCACCTCATATCAACGTGGCAGGTGTGATCATTTCTGCTAAGGATTTTAGCTCAATTGAGGAACTCACTGGCCGTAAGGTTGCCGTAGTCGTCGACTATATTTGGGATGACCTTCTTACTTACCATAAAACTGATCTCCGTCTCGTTCGAGTTGAAGATACGCTCACCGGGCTGGAACTAACATCCTTAAGTGCGGTTGATGCAATGGTAAGTGATCTGGCAACGGTAACCCACTTAATCAGGAAAGAGGGATTTACAAATCTTGCTATTGTGAGCCATTTGGATCGTAATCTGGAACTCAGCTTTGCTGTACGGAATGACTGGCCGGAATTGCATACAATCTTGGAAAAAGCTGTTGCAAGCCTATCTGTAGAAGAAAAAGAGGCGATCACGGCCAAGTGGATAAAACTGGATAAAACCGAGTTATGGGATAACCCTAGGTTTCGATATTCAATCTTGGGTGGACTGCTTGTAGTAGTTGTTACCTTCGCCGGCGGAATAACTTGGAACCGAATGCTCAATCACCAGGTCATAAAACGAACCCAAGAACTAAAAGATGCCCAAATGCAGCTTATACAAGCGGAAAAGATGAAGTCCATCGGCCGTCTTGCTGCAGGTGTTGCTCATGAAGTAAAAAATCCACTGGCAATAATCCAGATGGGTAGTGATTTTCTTTCCCATGAGATAAAAGGAAATGAAGTTGCCGGGGATGTCATTAAGGATATTGACGATGCTGTACACAGGGCAGACTCTGTTATACGGGGCCTGCTTGATTTTTCTCGTGATGAAAAACTGAACAGAAAACCGTTAAATATTAATAAAATTATTGAAAACTCCCTTCATATGGTGAGTCATGAAATGCACCAACGCTCTATTGAAGTTAAGACATATTTGGCCGATAATCTTGCAGATATCGAACTGGACGAAAACAAATTACAGCAGGTATTTATCAACCTGTTTATGAACAGTGCCCATGCAATGCACCAGAATGGGGAAATTACTGTAAGCACCCGTTTCAAAATACTTGCCTCACAATCTGATTTGGTCCGTGACAGAGAACATCAGTTTAAAATTGGAGAAACTGTTTTGATGATTGAAGTGGCAGATACCGGCCCCGGTATAAGTGATGAAGATCGGGACAAAATATTCGACCCTTTTTATACGACAAAGCCGGTTGGGGAAGGTACAGGCTTAGGCTTGTCTGTCACACGCAACATTGTCAACCTGCACGAGGGTTCTATTGATATCTGCAACAGGGACGATGGTGGTGCATCAGTACTCATGATGTTTAAACAATACAATTAGGGGGAGATATGAAGAAAAAGATACTTGTCGTCGATGATGAGGCAGCATTAACCCGCATGATAAAGCTTAACCTTGAACGTACAGGCAACTATGAGGTACTAACCGAGAATATTGGTAGTAATGCTATTGAGGCAATCAGGAAATTTCAGCCGGACCTCCTTTTTCTCGATGTCATGATGCCCGGGACCGACGGGACCGAAATAGCTCAGCGGCTGAAAAATGAGGAGGAATTTGCCGGCCTCAAATTTGTTTTTATGACTGCCATTGTAAGCAAGAAAGAAACAGATGCTTTGGGATCGGAGATTGGGGGAAATGAATACCTGGCCAAGCCTGTGAAGACAGAAGAATTGATAGAGACAATTGAAAGAGTGTTGGGTAGTTAATCTTAAATTTTCCGCTATAAACCTTTAAGTGGAGCTAACTTCTATGTAAGAGGTGTTTGGAAGTAATTAAATTAAGGCTTCTAAGGGATGTTTTTCCTTGGGAAATTTTTTATTAAAAATTTATTGGTGATGGAGGGAGTAAGCATGAAGAACAGAAAAAGTTATTTCGGGATGGCCAGTGCAGTAGTTCTTACGAGTCTATTTCTCCTGGCAATTATGGGAACATTTTCAGATACATATGCCAAAGGTAAGCACGGCAGTATGAAATACAACGCAGCAATTGCTCCCAAGTTTGCAACTTCAGTAAAAATGCAGGAGAACCTGGATGTCTATTTCTACGGACCGGCCGACCGGCCATACGCAGTTATCGGAATTATAAAGGGGACACCCTTTGATC
>JAAXQI010000251.1 GCA_012974315.1 Desulfobacterales bacterium
TCGTCGGCAGCGTCAGATGTGTATAAGAGACAGGGTATCGATCTTCATGTTTTCGCAATCGCCAATTCCAAAAAAGTCTTGTTCAACGAAAAAGGGATTCCTAAAAGTTGGAAGTCGGCTATTAAAGAGCTGTCTCTTCTCCCTTTGCAGTCAGGAAGCCGGAGACCGCCTGTATTTCCTCTTCAGTCAGGTGTTCTGGTTTTTTGGCCGCCATGCGCCTGACCGTTGTGACCCATTCCTGAAATTCCTTGTTCTTCTCCAGAGGGCGCTCCAGTCCATGACAGACACTACACTTGGTCTGGAATGTAGATTTTGCCACTAAATACTCCAGAACCTGTCGCCTGTTTTTTTTGCTCAGTACCGCCCCGGTATTTGCCATTTTAGTCAGGGTTTCTTCCCAGCCAGCCCGGTCTGTAATTTTTGCTAAAGGCCATTCAAGTGAATGACATTCTATGCAATTCTCTTCGAAAGCTTCCTTGCCTTCAATAAAATCCTTAAAGGTCAGCGGTTCATTTTCCTGTGCATAAGCAGCCACAAAACTTACCAGGATCACCACAAAAACCAGAATTCCCATCTTTTTCATTTAATCACCCCTTTGCTAAGTTCTTTTCAACTTCGTTTTCCCTAAATAGTTTCCCCGTCTTGCAAAACTTTTGTTTTAAAATCTTCCTGTTTGCACCATGGATTGATTATGCAGTTCCTGCCAATGGTCGTTCCTGGTGGGATTTCAGCTTCCTTGCCTACCAGAGATATTCCCGTATACAGGTGACCAGGATACTTGCTGTTTGGAACATTTTTATTATCCCCCGTACCAATAACAGCTCCTTTCCCGACCGTAACCTGTTTATCCATTACTGCCAGGTCAACAGTTGCCCCCTCTTCTATGACACAGTCATGCAGAATGATGGAATCTGTTACCCTGCAACCGGGTCCCACTTTGACTCCAGGCGATAACACTGAATTTACAACCTCACCTTCTATCACACATCCGGCAGATATCATTGAGCGGCTGACCTTGCTTCCCGCTGCAAACCGGGCTGGTATACGGTCTGCAAACAACTGTTCTGATTCAGGATTGGGCCTGATACCCCAGGTTTCAGGTGAAATTTCGCAATCATCTTTTAACAGATCCATATTTGCTTCCCAGTATGCCTGGATGGTTCCGACATCGCGCCAGTATCCATCAAACGGGTAGGCAAACACATTGTCCCTGGCAATGGCCTTTGGTATCAGGTGTATGCCGAAATCAACCATCTCCTTGTCTTCGGCCAGAAGCTTTAAAAGGTATTCGGTATTAAAGACATAGATCCCCATGGATGCAAGATTGGTTCTGGGCACCTTGGGCTTTTCCTCCCATTCAATAATGCGGCCTTCATCATTGGTTATTCCTGTCCCGAATTGGTGGATCAGGCTTTCAGGAACGATCATCATGCCAACTGTGATGTCTGCATTTTTCTGACGATGAAACTCTATCATCGCATAGAGGTCCATCTGATATATGTGGTCACCTGAGAGGACAAGTATCTCTTCGGAAGGATTCGCTTTGATAAAACTCAAGTTCTGCCGGATTGCATCAGCTGTCCCCTTGTACCAGTCCGAATCCATAAAACCGGTGCTGGGTGGCAGAATCTTTACGCCGCGCGAACGGCCTGTAAAATCCCATGGTTCTCCTGTTGCAAGGTGGCGCATGAGAGACAATGGCTTATACTGGGTGAGCACCCCGACCTTTTTCATCCCTGAATTCATTACATTGCTCAGGCTGAAATCAATAATTCTGTAAAGTCCTGCAAAGGGCACAGAAGGTTTTGCCCGTGTTTTCACAAGGACATTCAACCGGCTTCCCACACCGCCAGCCAATAATAAAACCAGGGTATCTTCCGGGCTGCTCAACGGACCACCTCACCAGACTCAACTTTTTTTGGAATTTTTTCCGAAGAAACACTCGGATACACAGTGCACCCTGAACCGATTATTGTATTGGGGCTGATAAAGTTATTCCAGCCTATAACAGTAGTGCCAATGGAGTCAGGCCTGCCTGCCTCCCCAATTCTCACGCCACTGCCAAAGATTGTGTTGACATCGCTGATGATCTTATTGAGCTCCGCCCCCTTCCCGACATCATTCTTAAAAAGAAGTACCGAGTCTTTCACCTTGGCACCTTTTGCAACATAGGTTCCGGGAAACAGAATGGAGCGCTCCACTTCGCCTTCAATAATACAGCCGTTATAGATAAGACTGTCGGAAATTTGAGCGCTATTGCCGATTTTTACGGGTTGACAATCCCGGATATTTCGATGTTCCATGTTGGTGCGAATATTCCAGTCAGCAAACTTTATTGGAGGATCGCCCCCCAATAAATCCATATTTGCCTGCCAGAACTCTTCAATGGTCCCGGTATACCCCCAGTAACCTTTGAATTTATAGCCAAACACCCTCCGTTTTTCACGCATCATACGGGGTAAGATATCACGCCCGAATTCATAGGATGCATCTTCCTTGATATTTGCTTCAAGAACTTCATACAGCACCTCTGGCTTAAAACAGAAAACCGTCATTGAGGCCCAGTTGGATTCAGGATTTTCCGGCTTTTCACTGTAGCGCAAAACCTTGCCGCCCCGTTCTCCGTCTTCATCATCTATATCAGCCACGCCGAATCGATGTGCATCGTTCATCGGCACCTTCAGGCAGGCCATGGTCAGATCAGCATCCTTTTCCCGGTGATAGCTAATCATTTCACGGTAATCCATTTGATAAATATGATCACCGGAAAGAATAAGCAGCTGCTCAGGATCGATATACTGCACAAAATCAAGATTCTGGTAGATGGCATCC
The DNA here is from genome assembly GCA_012974315.1 of Desulfobacterales bacterium. Taxonomy (GTDB): domain Bacteria; phylum Desulfobacterota; class Desulfobulbia; order Desulfobulbales; family BM004; genus BM004. Next base: position 2,833 of record JAAXQI010000251.1, read on the forward strand.
GAGGAGCCTCTATACCATTGGGAATGACCATATCCTATATATGGGGGCAGTACAGAAATGCCGCGATAGCGGCCAATCATATCCCAGGCAGAGCCGATGCCGATATGATTTATAAGGGAGTAACTTCGATACTGGCTCAGGATCGCAACCCGTTCAAGACCGGAGTTCATCAGGTTGCTCAGTGAAAAATCTATGATCCTGGTAAAACCGCCAAACGGTATAGCGGACTTGGGCCGGTGAAAGGTCAACACCCCAAGATCATCAACACGCCCGCCGGCAAGAATCATAGCCAGGGTTTTCGGTTTTCGTTTCATACCACCCCAAAGCAGAGGTTTACAGAAAATATATATTCAGCCCACAGGCTGGAGGTAAACTACAAATGTCCGGTGGTCAAACCTTTCAGGGTACTGGTTGTAATAATTTTATCCTGCAGATCAAGGTTCTTAAGCGGCACTTCAGCCCTGGCCGCCTCCCTGTGCCCACCGGCAGACCCATGTTCCCCAAAAATCTTTTCCGCCAGCTTACCGGCGTTTCTCTTATAGCCGTCACACCGGAATATCACCACCAGCCGTTCTCCGTGGATGCCTGATACCAAAACCCAGGAAATATCATGTACCTGGTTGAGAAAATCGGCAATGATTACAAGGATATCAGGACTTCGCACCCGCCCGACATGGGCATACAACCGCCCCTTGCTCACCTTCATCTCAGCAAGGGCTGTTTTAAAATAGCCTAATTCGGACATGCGCAATTCGGAAAGTTCAATCTTTCGAACCAGGTTCTGGTTGGCAATATCAAAAAGATACCGGAAAGAAATGGCATCTGCAATACGTGCTTTTTTATCAAAATTATGGGTATCCACCTTGATGGCATAAAAAAGGGCTGTGGCCAAATACACCGAGGGCTTTAATTCCGCAGCCCGCAGGTACTCAACCATTATTGAAGCAGCGGCACCATAATCGGGCCTGATATCAACATAGGTCGCTTTCCAGCTGTTGGTCACCGGATGGTGATCGATAACTGCATCAAACTGCATGTTTTCAAAAATGGGAAGATGGGGTGGCTGAGAATCAAGCATCACTTTCTTGGTATAATCGCTGAGCTTGAGACTCTGCAGTTTTTCCGTCTGAACCTTGAGCACTTCCATCATGGTAATATTGCTCAGCCTCCTGACCTCGTTCGGATAACTGATAGTAATGCTTTTCACCCTGTAGCGCAGAAGACGCTTGACGGCCATGGCGCAAGCCAGGGCATCCGGATCAGCATTAATGACCACCAGGACATCATCATCCTTCTGAAAAATATCCCAGAACTGACGGAGTCTTTCTTTTGCCGTATTCCCGGGAGCAGTACAATACCTGCTGTTCTTGCTGGATTTTTTCTTATTTGTTTTCAAAAATGAGATACCTGTATAAAGACCCTTCTGTAAAAAGGAGTCATATTTTTTTCAAAGTCCTGAATCCGTGGGCCGTCGGATATATCCCATGTTCAGGTAAGCACCCTTTTAGGGCATAAACGAGCATCGCGAGACTCCGGGTAAAGAACCAGCAACTGATTCCGAGGAAGAGTCTGTTCGGCTATGGTTTCCCATGCCGGACAAACGATGACACCCATTCTGTGTATAAACGCCGAAAATGGGATGCAGCCGGTGCCCCACGGATTCACGAAAGTATTTTATATAACATGTCTTAGGTATGTGTTGCAAGTGAACAGCAATATGCAGCCTTAAGACTCACCATAGAAAGGCACTGAGGGAAAGAGGGCATGATCTGTATGGGGGATAAATCGCGAGCCTGAAAAACGGATCATAAATTCCTGATTGACGTTTAGTTCGACATAGGTGATTTTTCCCACAACTTCCAGGCATCTCTCCCTTGCCGATGCATCAATGAGCATCATTTCCGCTCCTGCCAGGGAACTGTTGCCCAGAGGCCGGTAAACTTCAAGGGACAGGTCGGGCAACATCCCCAGAACTATTGCCTGACGAGGAGAAATATGCTTACCAAAAGCCCCGGCTACATATATGTGATGCAGATCCTTAAATGATACACCCACCTGGTTTGTGATGGTGGTCAGGATTGAATACATAGCTGCCTTGGAACGCATCAGGGCGTCAATATCTACCTGACTTAAAAGAACAGGGTTTGCCCCATGGGCCTCTTCAGCCGAAACCAATACATAGGCGAAACCATCTTTCTGTTCTATGATCCGTCCTTTAGCCTGGGGCTGCTGGGGTCTGAATTTTCCACGAATATCTATAATCCTGGCAAGATACAAACCGGCAACAAGATCAATAACGCCTGAACCGCAAATTCCCCTGGCAGGTGTTCCACCAATGGTCTGGTACTCAAATTTTCCGCTTTCCGGATCAATGGTGCAATGTTCAATGGCTCCGATATCCGCCCGCATACCCATACGGGCTACTCCACCTTCCAGTGCCGGACCTGCTGCTCCGGCACAGGCTATAAGCCAGTCACGGTTGCCCACCACAACTTCTGCATTGGTGCCCACATCAATCAACATGCAGGTCTTATCCTGCTGATCAAGCCCGCTGGCCAGAATACCTGAAATCAGATCTCCACCGAAGTAACTGCCAATACTTGGCATGACCCAGACAATGGAAGCAGGATGCAGATCAAGCCCCAGTTCGTAAGCCTGGAACGGATCCGGTGCATTGACTACCGGTATATACGGTTCGCGACAGAGATGATAAGGATTTTGTTTCAGGAGAAAATGCACCATGGTGGTGTTTCCTGAAACAGACAGGGCCACAATATCACTTGTTCTTATCTTTATCTGCCGGGTCAACTCAGCAGCAAGCTTATGAATGGATTCAATCACCCGCTCTTGCAGCAGATCCAATCCATTCCGGTTTCCTGCTTTTGTTGCGGCAAAATGAATTCTTGCCAGAATATCTGCTCCGAATTCCAACTGGCCGTTGACCTCGGCTGCACGGACCAGAACCTTACCATTCAACAGGTTGACCAGTGAAGCCTCCAGATGGGTTGTACCAAGATCAAGGGCCATACCAACCAGAAACTCAGGTTTTTTTGCATAAAAATCAATCAACTGGGGGCCGGAAGCATAATGAGCTACTACTGCAAAACCCTGGAACCCTGACTGCCTGAAAGCTTCTGCAACCGGTGCGATGCGTGAAAAAGCCACAACAGGATTCTGGCCCTCAAGAACACCTGCGGTGACTTTTTTCAATCGATCCAGATCACCTGTGTTGTCAGCCAGACTGGGAGGCCTGGCTTTAACCTGATACAGCTTAACTATAGACTGCATTACCGTTCCTGTGTTTTGTTTTATAATGCCACTTTTCATACCAGCCAGGCTTTTCTTGACGGAAAAGAAGCTGAATGGTATTTCTAGACTCGAATTTACATTTACCTTTTACTACTTACCTTTATCAAGAATATTTTATGCTCAACGTCCTAGCAATCATGGCAGGAGGGTCCATTGGAGCCGTGTGCCGCCATGGAATATTTCTCCTGGTTCAACGTTTTTCAGGACCTGTCTTCCCTGCAGGGACACTCGTCGTCAATCTTTTAGGTTCATTTCTGATTGGCTTCATATGGTGTCTGTTTGATGAAACAAACTGGTCCCATGAATGGCGCCTCTTTGTTTTTACCGGTCTTCTTGCAAGCTTTACCACCTTTTCCACTTTCACCCGGGAAACATTTCAGTTATTCAAGGTTGGTGATTGGAAAACTGCGCTGATATATGCAACAATCAGCAATGTTTTCGGCATATTACTTGTTTTCTGCGGCATTCTGCTCTGCAAACGCATGATTCTCATGTTGCGCTAAGGGCCCTGCTCAACACCGAAGTCCAGGCTTATCCGGAGTCCAGGCTTACCTGCAGCTGCCTCAGTTTGCAGGAAATACGGGTCAATCCCGAATATTACGTTCGGATTCACAAACTATACCTGTCGTAACCTTTAAATCAATTGCTCCATGCACTGTAGAATTCCATTATACTTGCAGAGACTTAGTAGCCTTGTTACAGTATTTCCTCAATAGTACCAGTAAACCTGCGGAGTTACTGCATGATAAAACTCACTTAAATACTATGCCAAGATTGCTTTACACATACCTGGTCAATCAAATTCTTGCTCCGTTTTATGCCAGTCTTATAATATTATCGAGCATTCTTTTTCTTGGTAAACTCATTCCAATACTCGATATAATCCTGGATTATAATATCGCTCTGAATGATTTCATCCGATTGTATGCCTATTTTACTCCGCAACTTCTTCTGTTTGCTTTACCGATGGCAAGTATGATGGGGGTTATTCTTGGAACGACCCACATCAACAACGAGAATGAGTTAATGGTACTGAGAGCAAGCGGCATCAGTCTTTACAAGATGCTTCCTCCCGTTATTGTCGTTGCTCTTTCCACAGCATTACTTACCGGTTTCTTTTCCATCAATCTTATTCCGGCAGGCAACAGGGCCAAGGTGGAGCTTGCTTTTCAACTGGCCACGGAAAAGATAGAACGTGCCATGCATGAAAAACGTTTCAGTGAAAGCCTGGGCGATATTATTCTATATGCGGACCGTATTGACCCCAAAAATCAGAAGTGGGAGGGTGTTTATATTTCTGACATGAGAGACCATGAACATCCTGTTACAATCATTTCTGAAACCGGCATAATCTCATCAAATATGGCGACAGGCATAGTTTCAATTGCTTTAAATAATGGGACAATGCACCGCAATAATATTGATACTTTCCAGACAATAGATTTTACCCGTTATGAAATGAATCTGCCCCTGGAAACCCCGCAAACTAATCCTCTTGCCAAGGTCGGCAGATCTACCATGTCACAAGGTGAACTTCGGACCGAAGCAAAACGGTTGGGAAATAATTCCCATGGAGCTTCTTTTTTAAATGAGTATCATAAACGACTTGCCCTGCCTGTCGGCTGCTTCATCCTGACGATTCTCGGTTTTCCGCTGGGATTTCTTTCCGGATCAAGGCACAAGACCATCGGTATTTCCCTGGGCCTGGCAACCTTCATCCTGTATTACGTTTTCCTGACCGCTGCCAAGACAATAAGTGAATCCCTGATTATGCCTGCTGCTATTGCCATGTGGCTGCCCAATCTGATTTTTCTTCTCCTGACAATATTCATCATTCAAAAGGTGGCAAACGAAACCCATACGGTTTTTCTGGAAAAGCTCTACGATATCTCCCATGCAGTTTTCAGTAAAATTTCGTGGTTTACAAGGAGGGGTAAATGATCCTTCTTGACCGCTATCTTTTCAAACAGTTTTCCAGAAATCTGCTGCTTGTGCTGGCCGCCCTGGTTACAATTTATCTGCTTATAGATTTTTTTGAACGGATCGATGATTTCATCGAGGCCAGGAAAAGTTTCGGGCTGGCAGCAAAATACTTTCTGCTCAAAACCCCTCTGATAATAGAACAGTTGATCCCGATTATTATCCTTCTTGGTGGCATCATTGTTTTGGGACTTTTGAATCATCATGGCGAAATTCTTGCCCTGAAAGCCGTGGGAATCCATACATTTCGCATTACCATTCCCATCACCGTCACCGCAATTGTCTTCAGCCTTTTAGCCCTCGCTTTTGCTGAATGGATTGTGCCGCCAACCACTGCCCATACCAATAAAATTTTCTATGAACAGGTACGGCAGGAAAAGCCCAAAGGAATATTCAGAGAAAACCGTTTCTATTATAAAGACGAAAGTGGTTTTTACTCGTTCGAGAAACTCGACCAGAAAAATAACCGTTTTGATAATTTTATATTTACCAGTCTGGATGACAATTATACCCTGAACATGTTTCTGACCGCTGACTCCGCCTTCTTCGAGAATGGCAACTGGTCATTTAAGAACTGTCGCATAAAACAAAAAAACATTGATGGGGGGTATCATATAAAAACTTACGATGAAACAGATATTTCCCTTTCAGTAGATCCCAAGGATTTTTTTGTTCCGGAATATAAAATCAATGAGTTATCACTTTCCAGACTTTATTCTCTTTCAAAAACGAATAAAGGAACCAGGGGGACTGAAGCTGGTCTGAAATTTCTTGAGCGGGTATCTTTTATATTTTTAGGCATACCTCTCCTGATGCTTGGCCTTCCACTCCTGTTAATATCCCATCAAAAATGGGGCAGGGATTTGTCAATTGCCATTCCTTTAAGTTGCGGACTCGCCTTTGCAGCATGGGGGGGATGGTCCGTTATGCAGTCTCTGGCCAAGACTGCAATAATTAATCCTTATTTTGCTGCCTGGTCAGTTCATATTCTGATCGCTGCCATTGGAACGGTTCTCATGTGGCAGCAGGACAGGTAGAAGATATTGAAGATTTGAGAAATTGAAGATTGAAAAAATTGCAAATTTGGGAAATTGAAGATTGAATATTTATGGAAGCAAACCTTCAATATATTACAACAGATAACAAACC
>JAAXQI010000143.1 GCA_012974315.1 Desulfobacterales bacterium
ATTCTGGATGATTCATTTTTAAAATGAATCCATAAAAGTGCTATATAAATAGCATAAACAGAAATAACAATGATTCTTCAGCAAACCTTTGATAACTGTTTATTCCCAGGCAAAAGGAAAAATATTCCCGAAGCTGCCAGTATAAAATCGGCAGCTGCATTTCAAGCCATTCTTACGAAAGAACGGGCCCGGGTAGACCGTAACAGCCATGTTTTTTCTCTTGTTGTCTTTAAAGTAGGGCCACAGGATTCCTGCATGGATTCAATCAATAATCTCGTTTACCAGCTTAAGAAACAGATACGCATCACCGATGAAATAGGCTGGCTGGATAACGGCTCGATCGGAGTACTGCTTTTTAATTCCTTAAACGCTGAAGCAAAGATGTTTATTGAAAAAATTAAAGGCAATTGTCCCCCAAATATCTTATGCAAGTGTTCCATATCCACCTATCCTGAGGACATGGTAGAACACCCTCATGATGAGGGAGTCCATAGAGGACTGGAGATACCCTGCCATCATTCTTTGTCCGGTTCAACATCATTACCAGATCATCAAATAGCAAAAGACGATCAGGTCGGCTTAAGGTTGCAGCCTGTCTTTTTCGATAAGATGACAGTCTGTAAACGTTTGAGTGATATTATAGTATCAAGCATCGCTTTAGTTGCTTTGAGCCCCCTCATTGTAGCCATTGCCATTGCTGTAAAACTTACCTCCAAAGGGCCTGTTTTTTTTACGCATAAGCGGGCCGGATTAGGTGGGGTGCCATTTAGATTTCTGAAGTATCGCACCATGTATGTTGATGCAGAAGACAAAAAAGCTTCATTAATGCAATTTAATGAACGTACCGGACCGGTATTCAAGATGGAAAATGATCCACGCATTACCAGGCTGGGTGTTTTTCTGCGAAAATGGAGCCTTGATGAACTACCCCAGTTTATCAACGTTTTAATGGGTCACATGAGTCTGGTAGGTCCACGGCCACCAACCCTGGATGAGGTGGAGAAATATGACAGCTGGCATAACTATCGGCTTGAAATCAAGCCCGGTATCACCTGTATATGGCAGGTCTATGCTCGACACGAGAAGTCTTTTGAGAACTGGGTTCGGCTCGATATCAAATATAGGCAAAAACAATCCTTTTTGTTCGATATGAAACTGCTTGCCCTTACCCTGCCGGCGGTCTTGTCCCGTCGGGGAGCAAGTTAACCCGATGGTACCCAACTGAAGGCATCTTGTCGCTAAATAAAGACAGACAAGAAAACCCATTTACTTGATGAAAATGGAAAGACCTCTTATTCGGGTCTCTATTTTGCGACACCCCAAAAGACCCCAATAAAGTTCTATTTTGGATATTATGATTTGAAAAGAGCAGGAATAATATGGTGGCGATTCAATAATTTATAGAAGTCTGTTCGGTTACGATTGGCTATACGGGCCGCCTCTGACACATTTCCCTGGGTTGTCTTCAGAAGTTTGATGAGATATTGCTGCTCGAACTGACGACGGGCCTCAGATAGGGGAACTATCTTTTTCTGGTGTTGCTTAATTGCGTCATGCAAGAGATCTTCTGTAATGAAAGACGAGGTAGCCAAAGCAAATGCATTTTCAACTACATTATACAACTGCCGGACGTTACCAGGCCAGGCTGCATCAACCAATATCCGCATAGCTTCAGGCGTGATCCTCTTAACAGGTTTTTTGCTATCTCCAGACAAAATCTGAACAAAATATTCTGCCAGCAAGGGTATGTCCTCCTTGCGCTCATGCAAAGGCGGCAGTTCAAGATTTACAACATTCAACCGGTAATAAAGGTCCTCCCTGAACTGCTTATACTCAATAGCTTCTTCCAGGTTCCTGTGTGTAGCAGAGATAATCCGCACATCAACAGGAACAGGTGTTGTACTGCCAACAGGTCTGACCTGTTTTTCCTGCAATACCCGAAGAAGCTTCACCTGGAGTTGCAGCGGCATATCACCAATCTCATCTAAAAACAGTGTTCCCTTGTGAGCAGACTTAAAAAGCCCAACATGTTTGTTAGAGGCACCCGTAAAAGACCCTTTTGCATGACCAAAGAGTTCTGATTCAAGCAGAGCTTCTGGAATGGCAGCACAGTTGACTGGAACAAAAGCCCCGTCCTTGCGACTACTGGCTCGATGAATGGCAATAGCCAAAAGTTCCTTTCCAGTACCACTTTCTCCTCGAATAAGTACCGTCGAATCCGTATCAGACACCAACAAAGATCTTGAAAGAAGTTCTTCCATGGCAGCACTCTTGGAAATAATATCCCTGCGCCACTTGTTGCTATCATCCTGCTGTAAAGTGTCACCTATTGAAAACTGCAATGCCTTCTCTGTCTCGAGGATAAGATCCTTGCCGTCAATAGGCTTAGTAAGAAAACTAAAAACACCTTTTTTCGTAGCCTCAACAGCCTCTGGAATAGAACCATGCGCGGTAATTATAATGACAGGAATGGTCTTGTTCCGTTCCCGAATCGCCTCAAACAATGCCATGCCGTCTATGCCCTGCATCCGCAAGTCAGTGAGCACAACATTGGGCTTAACAACCGACAATTTTACCAGGGCTTCCTCTCCGCTGAGCGCCGTTGTGACCTTGTAACCACTATTTTTGAGTCTTAATTTCCACAGACTTAGTAAATCAGCCTCATCATCGACAAGGAGTATTCTATAGCCTTTATCACTCATGGTTGCTCAATATCATACACTTGTTTTTTTTATTAACCACAGCCCCACACAGAACCGCCTATAGCGGTCACATATCATCTTTATTACATAAAGAACAAAATTAAGG
>JAAXQI010000160.1 GCA_012974315.1 Desulfobacterales bacterium
GTGTAGGGGTTATACCCTACCCAGGGTTCGAATCCCTGTCTCTCCGCCATTTTTTTCACATAACCGCTTGATATTATTCACATCTCAGGCGCGCCAAAAGCCTTTTTCTTCGAAACTCGTACATTTTGGAGGAAAAGGTTTTTTATTATGGCAACCCGTATCCCGACACTGGAATTATTATTTTCAAATTCATGATGTTCAGGTGAATCTTCTCCATGACAGGAGGAGCATTTTTCTAAAAAAAGGTTTGATATGATCTGAATACGTGGTTGTTGAAACTTCTTTTCCTTATGTTTGAAATCACCATGGGCAAAAATATTACTTTTCAAGCCTATAAAAAAACCTGAATTCAAGTTCGAAGTGCAACTCTTCTGAGTTGGCATGTGAGGCGAGCTGCAGTAGGCTCATGCTTTTCAAACCGACGAAAGTAAGAGGAGCATTTATGAGTAACTACAGACAGCTGACGGTTGACACTGTCCCTTTTTATTGGTTACTCCTTTCTCTTTTTGGTTTTTGCAGCTCTCAAAGACCAATCCTCTCTCCGTTTTTTCACTAAAAAAATCTTTTTCAGAGAGCACCTCACTAGTAGTTTCGCTTTTCTTCACCCCTTTTCAAAACAGAGATTTCCTGCCAAAACACTAGTTGCACCTAGCGCCAAAACTGCCATTAATACATATTGAAATCATATAGTTATGTGCACTAATAGTGTCAATAACCTCTTTGCGTTTTTATTTTAAAGAAATAGATCCAGGGCATGATATGCACCAACCATCACACCATAACTTACCAACAGCCAAGGCTTACGCGCAGGGTTTTACCCTGATAGAGCTTTCCGTGTGTATGACAATTATCGGCATCCTGGCAACCGGGGTTGTCTACATGTATACCAACCCTACTGCAAAGGTGAAGAGCGTGATGTTCAATATACTGGCTGATCTCAACCTGGCCCGGTCTGAATCGGTCAACAGGAATCAGGATATCCTGGTTGACTTTACCCTGGGAGACAAAGACGGCTATTTGATATGCCTTGATACTGACTCTGACAAGGACTGTAATGACGAGTTGGCCGAAAATATTATCAAAGAGGTTCTGTTTCGAGAAGAAGTGCAGTTTTACGATTGCATCTCTGCTCCGCCATATCCTGCAGATGGCCCCACCAAAACCCCTTCCGGAACAAAGCTGGCCGGGAAAAATGGTCTCATTTTCGGTGGGCCGAACTATATCAAGTGGCAGCCGGATGGAACCAGCGGAGATAACGGTTCTATTATTGTTTATCATCCGGCTAAACAAAACCCTCAGCAGGTTAGGGGCGATCCATATGCTGCGGTTATCAGCAGCGCCGCGACTGGCAGGATACGGTTAATGCGCTGGCGTCAGAATAACGGCTGGTCAAAAAAATAATCCATCATTTTTGTTGCTGACAATGAGCAATGCTATATATTCGGGATTGCTCCGTTTATTTTCGGGATAATTTTGTACCATTTTGTACAATATAAAAACTGATTCTAGCTGACCACAATCATATTTAACTGAAAGGAAGGATCATGGGTATTAACCTGGAACGATTGGCATCTGTTTTTACCGCCCTCTGTGAGATCGACAGTCCCTCTAAACAAGAGGGAAGGGTCGCAGCGTATCTAAAATCGGTCTTTGTTGAGATGGGAGCGGAGGTAAGTGAGGACGACTCTGCAAAACAAACCGGTTCTGACTGCGGTAATCTGTTCGTTCGATTTCCTGATGAAGGGCTGGACAGGGAGCCTGTTTTCTTTAACTGCCATATGGATACTGTCCTTCCTGCTATAGGTGTTAAGGTCAAGCGGGAAGGGGAGGTTTTCACCTCTGCCGGCGACACTGTGCTTGGCAGTGATGACAAGGCAGGCATTGCTGTACTCATTGAAGTTATGCGCACCCTGCAGGAAAAAAATATCCCCTATGGCCCTGTGGAATATATTTTTACCACCTGTGAAGAAGTGGGGCTAATGGGAGCGAAAGCCCTTGACCTTTCTGCAATCAAGGCAAAAATCGGCTATGCCCTGGATTCTTCAGGGATAAACAGGGTGATTGTCGGCGCTCCTGCCGCAAACCGTATTACAGCAGAAATAAAGGGCATTGCATCCCACGCCGGACTCAGCCCTGAAAAAGGCATCAGCGCCATCCATCTGGCAGCCAAGGCAATCGCCCGGCTCAAGCTCGGCAGGCTCGACCCGGAAAGCACAGCAAATATAGGGCTTATTACAGGTGGCACGGCAACCAATATCATTCCCGAGTCTGTTCTGGTGCATGGGGAAGTCAGGAGCCACACCGTGAGTAAACTGGAAGAATATACCCAAAAGATGAAGGACGTTTTCCAGGATGAGATTGATAACTGGACAGATCCTGAAAATATTGTAAACGGCAAGCCATCCCTGGATTTCAGAGTGGTCCAGGAGTATCCTGTCATGCAACTGGACAAAGAGTCCGCTGTCATAAAAAGGGTAAAAGAGGCTGCAACCACCCTTGATGCCGAACTGGACTACGTTGTCGCTGGTGGCGGGAGTGATGCTAATATTTTCAACAGCTTAGGCATCCAGTGCGCCATCATCTCCACCGGCATGGACAAGGTGCATTCCACCCAGGAGACCATAAAACTTTCGGACATGGGCTTAACAGCCGACCTTGTCATGGCCATATTGACCTAAACCTGGTTGACGGCTCCAACATACCGGAAATGAATCTCCCCGCAGCAAGCTACGGGGTATCAAAACCTTTTGTTCGGTACTTTTACTCGCGGCAAGCCGCGGGGAATTATACCCAAAGTTAGATTA
>JAAXQI010000037.1 GCA_012974315.1 Desulfobacterales bacterium
TCTTAAAACTGTTAACAAAAATGTATATATTGTGCAGCACATTATCCCAGGTGTTTTTTTTGCATCAAGCATTTATTTAATGATGAATATTATTTGGAGTAGAGTTTTATTCCAGGGCCAGTTCAATGAGGCGGTCCAGCAGTGCTGCAAAATCGAGCCCTGCAGCGGCCGCCCCCTGGGGCAGCAGGCTTGTTGGAGTCATGCCTGGGATGGTATTTGTCTCAAGCAGGTAAATGTCATCACCCCTGACAATCATATCCGTACGGCTATACCCCCTGAGCTGCAGGGCACGATGTGCGGTTATGGCATGGCTCTGCGCTCTGATAGTAATTGGTTCCTCCAGGTCAGCAGGGCAGATCTCTGTTGAAGCCCCAGGCTGGTATTTGGCCTCGTAATCAAAGAACTCATATTGATCCCCCGGAATAATCTCCACCAGGGGCAGGGCGGTCAATTCATCATTACCTAAAACTCCACCGGTTATTTCCCTGCCTTCAATAAACTCCTCGACCATGACCTGACGGTCGATTGCAAAAGCCTTTTGCAACCCTGCGGTAATATCTTCTTCTGACCGGGCAATCGTCATGCCGAGACTTGAGCCCTGACTGGCCGGTTTGATGACAAGGGGTAATCCAAGTTGGCTCAGTATTTTACCTGGGTCATGGATATCTTCTTTTGTTGCCATATACCAGTCCGGAACCTTCAATCCTGCATTCCGATAGAGGACTTTCGACAGATTTTTATCCATGGCAATGGCACTGCCAAGTACACCTGATCCCTGGTAGGGAAGGCCGAGAAGGTCAAGAAAGCCCTGCACTGTTCCATCTTCACCAAAAGGGCCATGCAGAAGTATAAAGGCGGCATCAAGTGTGTCTGCTTCCTCCGCCAGTTTTGCAAGGTCGGTTGCCGGGTCATAGCGCCTGACTTCATATTTTTGGGGATTGAGGGCTTTGGCAACCACATCCGCCCCTTTGAGAGACACCTCTCTTTCACCTGATTTTCCGCCGGACAGTAAGGCAAGTCGTAATTTTTTTTTCATGGAGAACACCTGTGAAGTCTAAATGTTGTTTTTTACAGGATACTTGCTTCGGCTGTACATTTCAATTAACAATTGGCCGTTGACATTTGTACCATATTCTTTCATAACAATCAGTTATATGAATAAAAATATAATAAAAAAATTACAGGCAATTGTTGGTGAAAAGTATCTTGCCACAGCCAAAGAAGATCTCATGTGCTATTCATATGATGGTACCGGTATGGAATTTATGCCTGCAGCTGTGGCGTTTCCCGGTTCTGCTGCAGAGATCTGTTCCATCATGGAGCTTGCCAATCAAGAGCTTTTTCCAGTAATTCCCCGCGGTGCCGGTACAGGGATGACAGGTGGGGCTCTGCCGATCGAAGGTGGCCTTGTGCTTGCTACAAGCCGCTTGAATAAAATTCTTGAGATCGACACGGAGAACCAGGTTGCTGTGGTTGAGCCCGGGGTGATTACAGGTCAATTTCAAGCTGCCGTAAAAAGAGAGGGGCTTTATTATCCTCCTGACCCGGCGAGTCGTGATTTCTGCACCATGGGAGGTAATGTGGCCGAATGCTCAGGGGGGCCAAGTGCTGTCAAGTACGGGGTAACCAGGGATTATGTGCTCGGCCTGGAGGTGATTTTGCCGGACGGGCGTCTGATGCATACCGGGGTCAGAACTGCCAAGGGGGTTGTCGGGTATGATTTTACCCGTCTTTTTATCGGTTCCGAAGGGACATTGGGTGTTGTCAGCAAAATTATTGTCAGGCTGCTGGCTTTGCCAACCCATACCAGGACTTTCCTGGTGTTGACTGAAAGCCTGCAACAGGCGACACTCCTCGTTTCAGATATCCTTAAGAGCGGGATTCTGCCAAACACCCTTGAATATATGGACAGTACAGCATTGAGTGTCGTCAATGATTTTCTGCCACTGGAGGTGCCGCAAAGAACCAGAGCCCTGCTGTTGATTGAGGTGGATGGTGCAGAAAAGTCTACCGCTGAACAGGGAGAAAAACTTTTAACATTATTGGCAGACCGGCAAAGATATCCGGAAATCCTTGAGGTAAGGCAGGCAGGAAATGACAGGGAAGTTGAAGATATTTGGAGGGCAAGGCGGTCCATTTCACCAGCTACTTTCAAGCTGCGGCCCCATAAGATATCTGAAGACGTGGTTGTGCCGAGATCAAAGATTCATCAGCTTGTTGATTTTACTGAAAAACTGTCCCAGGAACTGGGTATTGTCATCCTCACTTTCGGTCATGCCGGTGACGGCAACATCCATGTCAACATTATGGTTGATAAAGACAACCCGGTAGAAGATGAAAAAGGTCAGGAAGCTAAAAGAAGACTTTTTGACCATGTAATAACTCTTAGCGGGACCCTTTCAGGGGAGCATGGCATCGGTATTACCAAGGCTCCTTTTCTCTCCCTGGAACTTGATGGGACATCTATGGAGTTCATGGAGAAAATCAAAATGCTCTTTGATCCCAACAATATTTTGAATCCAGGAAAGATTTTTAGTACAACAAGAACATAACGTACAAAAGAAACTAAAAGGGAAAGCCCCATCGAGCATTATAAAATGGTAAGAAGCGGTCTACGTGTGCGCATCTTGTTTTTTAAGATGCAAACAAAAAGCCATTGACAGAAAGTGCTTTTCCCTTTATTATCTGCTACTTTCGTTTTGGAAATATATTGAATTTTTATGGTAATTCCGTTATTTTAATTATTTATCAACCATTTATTAAAAGACGCTGGAGAGAAAATGATAGAAGTTGAGGTAAGA